>NZ_JAKIHL010000022.1 GCF_021608135.1 Microaerobacter geothermalis | reverse complement strand
GATCAGAGACAAACAGTAATTTGATATTCGTGCTCGCAGCAACAGGAATTTGTGCTCAATGATCGATGCTGTCCGTTTAGTTCGCGGGGTCTGATATTGCTACCACCATAAAGATTTACGACTTACCCATTCCCCTGTTCAATTTCAATTATGGAAAGATAACGATGATACAGTAACTAGGTAACTACTGGATGGAATTATTTTCATGCGAATTTGTGACCCTGCGGGTCATGTAAGTTTAGTTCCGGATCTATAGCAAATGCGGCTTTTAAAAGAAGGGTGACGCAGCGGTGATAAGTTATTCCAATCCTGTTATCGTCCTAAATGATGGCAACATCATGGCAGAAAGTGAACATGTTCTTTATTCAGAGGCAAGGGAGTTCCTCTTGCAATTTTCTGAACTGCTTAAAAGCCCCCAGGGGCTTCATACCTATCGAGTGACACCTCTGACATTATGGAACTCCGCTTCTATTGGTTGGACCTTTGATTTGCTTATGTCTCGTCTGGAAAGCTATTGCAAATTTCCCGTTCCTTCACACATAGAAGCACAATGGAAAGAGTGGCTGGAACGTTACGGGAAGATTGTTTTGG
Source organism: Microaerobacter geothermalis (assembly GCF_021608135.1). Lineage (NCBI taxonomy): Bacteria > Bacillati > Bacillota > Bacilli > Caryophanales > Bacillaceae > Microaerobacter > Microaerobacter geothermalis. The sequence goes on along the minus strand of NZ_JAKIHL010000022.1, from coordinate 49,459 downwards.
AAAAAGACGGGGGAACCCTCCGGCTCAGATTTAAAGATGAAAAGCTGGAAGAAAAAATTATCGGTCATCAAGAAATCATTCCATACATCAATAAAAAGAATGGGAAGTGGAGGGTAGCTCCTCGTGATCGGGGACTTTTAAAACAAAAATTATTGGGGGCAGGGTTTCCGGTTTACGATTTGGCAGGATATGATGACGGTAAACCTTTGCCTGTGTTTCTCAGGGACAAACTAAACGGGGTTCCACTTGTCTTAAGACCCTATCAAGTAAAGGCAATTGACACCTTTTACAGGGAAGGAAACGCCAATGGAGGCAACGGTGTCATCGTACTGCCCTGTGGCGCGGGGAAAACCGTTATCGGGTTGGGAATCATGGAAAAGTGCCAATGTGAAACACTGATTTTAACAAATAACACGACCTCTGTTCTCCAATGGAAACGAGAAATTATAGAAAAAACCAGTCTGGCTGAGGATCAGATTGGAATCTATGTGGGAACATGGAAAGAAGTGAAGCCAGTTACCATATCTACCTACCAAATGCTTACCTATCGTCAAACGGGAACGACCCGGTTTCCCCACTTCAGTTTATTTAATCGCAGGAGATGGGGACTTGTGATCTATGATGAAGTTCATCTGCTTCCTGCCCCCATCTTCAGGGTAACAGCAGAGATACAGGCGACCAGAAGATTGGGGTTAACCGCTGCATTGGTAAGAGAAGACGGATGTGAAGAAGATGTATTTGGTTTGGTGGGACCAAAGATATATGACATTCCCTGGAGGAAATTAGAAAAAGAAGGGTGGATCGCAAAAGCGGTCTGCTATGAAATTCGAATGGATTTGGGAGAAAAGGAAAGGGAGAAATATCTGTCGGCTTCACCCAAGCATCAATATCGGATTGCTGCCGAAAATCCTGGAAAGATGGAGGTGATTCGCCGACTATTAAAAAAGCATCAGGGAGAGAAAATATTGGTCATTGGACAGTATATTCATCAACTGAAAACCATATCAGCCATGACAGGAGCCCCTCTCATAACCGGAGAAACCAGTCAACTTGTGAGGGAATCCCAATATAATAAGTTTAATCGTGGAGAAATTTCGGTATTAATCGTATCCAAAGTAGCCAATTTTGCAGTAGATTTACCAGACGCCAGCATTGCCATTCAGGTTTCCGGTTCATTTGGTTCCAGACAGGAGGAGGCTCAGCGCCTTGGAAGACTGTTAAGGCCGAAAACGGATGACAGAACTTCCCATTTTTATTCATTGGTAACGAAACAGACAAAAGATGAAGAATTTGCGTTAAGAAGGCATCGTTTCCTCACGGAGCAAGGATATCAATATATCATTATGGATGAAAAGGATGAGAAAGTAGGTTTCCTTTCATGAGATTGAGAGAAGTTTTAAGCCAATTGTCATCTGAGACGGCTGACCAGTTGATTTCCTTTCACGGAAAGAAGTTTCTTCAAGAGATATATGAAGAAAAAAATTTACTGGATATCTACAGGAGACTAGGAGAAGTAGAGAAAAATATTCTCCACTTCTTTTTCATCTATATTGGGAATGGCTCCCTGTCGGAAAGGGAAAAAGATATGTGGCAGGGATGTTTTCCCCATTCCCACTTTCGCTACGGTTTGACAACATTGCGTCAAAAGGGTCTTGTTTTTACCCAAATAAGACCATGGGGAGAAAAAAGCTATCACATTCCGCTGGAAATTCGGGAAGCGATACTAAAAGATGGTTTAAAGGAAGCCGGGCTAGGTGAAGCCTCTTCTGACCTTTCACGGAATCGGGGCGGGAAAATCGGTCCCCATCATCGGCTTTTTCTTCTTCTATCCGAGTTGTCCAAGGAAAAAGTAAAATTAACGTCCCAAGGTAAGCTTTCCAAGGGATGGATGGAGAGGCTGGAAAGAATGAATGGCCTGCAGGAAAGTGCAGAACGTCTCGAGGTATCGATTAAAGCGATCCCTCCCTTTCTTAAACAAGAGTGGCTGGAAAAGCATTTCGTCCTAATTGCCCTATTATCCTACGCATGGTCTATGGAGTTTCTTAAGGAAGAGGGCGGGTATCTTGGCACCGATGAAACAAACGTTGTGAGGTGGCTAAAAAAAACGGAAGAAGAGATGGTTTATTCGTTTATTCAATGGTACAGCGATGATTTTTTTAATGGAGAACCTATGATTCAATCAGTGATTGTAGGGACCTATACTTATCAGGGCGAGATTGAAATCAACAGAGTATCCCAACTGTTGGAAAACCTGCCTGCTGGTGTTTCAGGGAACCATGTAAAGAGTCTGGATACATTTCTTCGTCTATTTAAAGAATTGGGACTAATCTCCTGGGAGAATGGCGATCATTTTTATTGGATCAAATGGCCGGATCAGATTAAGTTTGCACATGATGGGCATTTATATGTACAGCCAAACTTCGATATCCTGTTTTCCTGTCATACCCCTTTTTCCATCTGGTGGGAAGTGGCTCAGCTTGCAAAGTTGCAAACATTAGATTTAATGATTCAATACGGGCTGGACCCATCTAGTATATGCCATGTTTTAGACAAAGGTTGGACTGGAGAAGAAATTCATGATTTTTTAGAATCGGAAGCTAAGATACCACTCCCAGAATCAGTGTCACAATTCATAAAGGATTGGTCCCATCGCTATGGAGAGGTCTCGTTTTTTGAGGGAGTGGTGATGTCTGTCAGAACAAAGAGGTTAGCAAATGAATTGGAAATCCTATCGGAGATTTCTCCCTATTTGGTTGAAAAAATATCGGATACCCATTATTTAATCTCAAAGAGTCATTGGGAAACGATGATGAAAGGATTGGAGAAAAAAGGGTATTTACCCAGAAAACAAATCATCCCCGTTGGTGAAGGGGAAACGAAAGATAAAGAACATATTGCATCTGAGGAAAAAGCGGTTTATCCTATTCAAATAGAGGATACAATTCCGACCATTGAAGACGAAGTCCCTGAATTAAAGGAAGTTCCGGTTCAATGGTTCTCGCCCGTATCCAGATTTCATGGCCATACCTTAAAAGAAATGGCTGGACGCAGCAGAGGTTTGCAATTTCCTTTACGGATGCATGGGGAAAGGGGAGTACTTCACTTGATCCCGAATGAGGTCTGGGAAAGCCATCACGGAATATGGATCCAGGGAAAGGATGAAAACGGAAATGAAGTCATGCTCAATGCCGATGATATCAAAGCGATTCAGATGATTCTCCCACGGGGGTTGTCATAAATTTCCTCTGTCAGCTATACTTCTCACATCGCACAAAATGAAAAATGGTGTACAATAGAAAGTACGGAGGAGATGAAAATATGTCATTGGATATGAGCACAGTCATTTTAGAGGCCTATCACTTGGCTGATTTGATAAAGAGTTCAGAAGAAGTGGGCAATTATCTGTATTGGAAAAAACAAATGGATGAACATGAGGAGGCTCAGCAGATGATTGCTCAATTTAACCGTTTGAAGGAGAAATATGAGGAAGTTGAGCGTTTCGGCAAATACCATCCGGACTATGGGCGGGTTCAACAGGAAGTTTATGAAATGAGGCGAAAACTTCACTCCATTGATGTTGTCCGCCATTTTAAAGAAGCAGAGGATGCTTTGGATGAATTATTGTTTACCGTAAGCAGCACCATTGCCCATTCAGTTTCCAAAGAGATTAAGGTTCCATCCAACAATCCCCTTTATGCCTATGGTGGTGGATGTGGAACAGGGGGAACAGGCGGATCCCATGGATGTGGAACAGGCGGGGGATGCGGCTGCAAGTGATGGCGGTTAGCGATCGGGCAAAATATTGAAACAGAGATTTATGGTGAAGGAGAGGCAAAAACCATGATAGGAAAGCGTATTGGTTTGGCTGTATGGGTAAACCATGCAAAATCAGCCCGCCTTTTAAAAAAGTACGGGAATATTCATTATATTTCCCGAAGGATGAAATATGTGATTATCTATGTTGATGCCGATAAGGCGGATCAAGTCGTGGTACAGCTTGAAAAACTCAATTTTGTTTCGAAAGTGGAACGCTCTCATCGTCACGAAATTCCAATTGTTTATAAAAATTCCAAACCTGATAAGGCTAAAGAGTATGATTACCGGGTTGGATTGTAAAATAAAAAAAGAACGAAACAGGCACCTTTCAAATATGGAGGGTGTTTGTTTTTCGTTTTACGAAATATATAATAGAGGGGAAAGGGGCGCTTACGATGTGGAAAAGAAATCTGTATATCCTTTGTGTAACACAATTTTTGGTATTAGGAGCTATGAGTCTAATCATCCCCTTTTTACCCCTATACATACAAGAATTAGGAATCACTTCAGAAAAGGAAGTCACGGTTTGGTCGGGGGTTGTTTTTGGCGTCAATTTCTTATCTGCTTTTATTTTTTCTCCCATATGGGGAAATTTAGCAGATAAATATGGAAGGAAAATTATGCTTTTGCGGTCTGGGTACGGAATGGCCATTGTTGTTGCATTAACCGGCTTTGCCGCCAATGTTTGGCAGCTGGCATTACTGCGATTATTAAATGGTGTCGTTTCCGGCTTTATTCCTGCTTCTATTGCCTTAACAGCAACAAATACACCAAAAGAGAAAACAGGGTATGCATTAGGTTTGCTTCAAAGCGGTGCTGTGGCTGGTTCAATTATGGGTCCCTTTTTCGGTGGGTTATTGGCCGAATGGATTGGGTATCGTGCGGTTTTTTGGGTAACTGGGGCACTCATTTTTGTAGCTGCAGTGGTGGTTACATTTTTTGTTGTAGAAGAAAAAAAGCCAAATCCAAAGGATCAGGTAAGCACCGGATCATTTTTCGGAGATTTTAAGTTCATCCTAAAAACGGAGCCCTTATTATCTTTGTTCGTAGCAGGATTTCTTGTGCAATTTGCCATGTTAAATCCCATGCCTATTCTTCCCTTGTTTATTCAACAGCTTCAATCATCGGGTGAATATATCGCATTCTTTTCAGGGTTGGTTGCCGCCGTGACCGGGTTAGCCAATATGATTGCTTCGCCAACATTGGGCAAATGGGGAGATAAAAGGGGATCTGAAAAGGTGCTTTTTTATTCATTATTGGGAGCATCATTGATGTTTATTCCGCAGGCTCTGGTAACATCAGTAGGACAGCTTATTATTTTCCGTTTTTTACTGGGTCTTTGTATTGGCGGTCTGCTGCCATCGGTCAATTCTCTTATCCATCGTTACTCTCCCAAAGGAATGGAAAGCAGAACCTACGGATATAGCAACAGCGCCATTTTTTTGGGCAATATGTCAGGTCCCATTTTTGGCGGGTTGGTTGGCGGATGGATAGGGTTAAGGGCTGTTTTTTGGATAACAGCGGTATTTCTTTTGATAAATGCCATTTGGATCAAATATTTAATGAGGACATCGATGAAGAAAGAAATGTCTTAAGAACCACTGATTTTCACATAATGTTCACTCCTTCATGGACCTCTTTTCTATATAATGGTGATAACAAAGGGAGATTGAAAATCAACTATTCCTCATGATGGAGTGAAGATCATGGCCTGCTTGACCATGGTATAGTCAATGAAAACATTCTTCTTTGAGGGGAGGGAAAAAATTGTTCAAACATATCCTGGTTGCCTATGATGGATCTATCTTGAGCCAAAAAGCTTTAGAAATGGCGTTAACTTTAGCAGGGCAAAATGAAGGAAAAGTAACCATTCTCCACGTGATTAGAGAGATTGGCATGCCCCAATACCTTGTAGATGAATACTCCATCAGTCATATTAATTTTGAAGAGTTGGCGCGAAAAGAAGGGGAAAGGCTTTTACAAGAGGCAGAAAATTTCTGTAAAAGGTTGAATGGGAAGGTGCCTTATGAATTAAAGCTGCTTGTAGGTGATCCGGCAAAAACCATCTGTCAATCAGCGGAATCTTCCGACGTTCAAATGATTGTGATGGGAAGCAGGGGATTAGGTACTTTAAAAGGATTTATGTTAGGCAGCGTAAGCCATAAGGTTACTCAACTGGCTAAATGTCCGGTATTCATCGTCAAATGAAGTGATCAAATAAGATGGGAAATTGAATCCCATCTTTTTTTATTTCTTTTATTTCCTCGGAAAGGGCATAAAACGACAAAATTGGCTGGAGAGACAGGATTCGAACCTGCACATCACGGAGTCAAAGTCCGTTGCCTTACCGCTTGGCTACTCTCCATAACACGATACTTATATTATGGCAAGTTTTATTTATTTCATACAACGAAAATAATGTAAAAAAATATAAAAAAATAGAAGGAATTACATAGATTCTGTCGAATGGTAATCAATAATGTTTCCGGAAATTATAGTATTACAAGGTGGTTTATACCATGGATAAAACACCCAATATTGATCATATATTGAAGGATGCCGTTGAAAAGAGGGCAAGTGATGTTCACATCGAGCCTTCTGACGAAAAAATAATGATTCGAATCAGGATTGATGGGATGCTTTTTCCCTATGAAACCTATTCAAGGAATGCCCACTCTGCTTTAATCTCTAAACTAAAGGTACTGGGTGGAATGGATATAGGGGAGAGAAGAAGACCTCAGGACGGCGGTTTTTCTAGAAATATTGGTGACATCCATTTGGATATCCGCATTTCTACAATCCCCACTATCCAAGGAGAAAAAATGGTGTTAAGACTGTTAAGGAAGGATAGTTATTATAAAGAGATACAACAGCTGGGATTGGAAAAAGAGGAATGTGAGCAATTTCTCCATCTCTTGTCCCAACCCTATGGAATGATTCTGGTCACCGGACCCACGGGTTCAGGAAAAACAACCACGTTGTATGCTGCGCTTCAGCATTTAAGGAACAGACAGGTAAATATTACAACTCTTGAAGATCCAGTGGAATACCGAATGGACGGAGTGAATCAAATTCAAGTAAACCCCAAAGCCGGTGTTACTTTTTCTGCAGGCCTTCGCTCTATACTAAGGCAGGACCCGGATATCATTATGCTGGGTGAGATTCGGGACAAGGAAACCGCAGACATTGCACTTCGTGCTGCATTAACCGGACATTTGGTTCTCGCTACACTTCATACTAAAGATTGTGTCACTGCCATTTTTCGCCTGATCGATATGGGAATTGAGCCCTTTCTCGTATCTTCTGCGCTGACAGGGATTGTTGCTCAGCGTCTTATACGGCGGTCTTGTTTGCATTGTGTTCAATATGAAAAGAAAATGGAGCTTTGTCCTGTGTGCCATGGAACCGGATATCATGGTCGGAAGGCTGTCTTTGAACTGCTTCCCATTGATGAAGACTTGGAACGGTTGATCAACCAAAGTTCATCGATAAAATCTATAAGGGACTATTCGGAGAAAAAGGGAGTCATTACTTTGAAAAAAAGAGTCATGGATTTGGTAGATAAAGAGATAACCACGTATTCCGAATATAAGAGGGTGGTGTTTACCCATGTGGAATAAAAGATGGACACTTCAAAGCGTATCCTCACTCTGTTTTCAGTTGGGAGAGCTTCTTCAATCAGGGATTCCTCTCCGTGAAGCCCTTCTGTTTTTACATGGTCAAAAAGGTCCTTATCAAGAGAGATTTTATAAAATGGTCGCCTCAATAGAACAAGGCGAAAACCTGTCCAAAACATTTAGCAGGGAAACATTTCCCTCTATGCTAATTAGCCTCGTGGGGATGGCAGAAGAGAGGGGAGGACTAGCAGAAACGTTAACTTATTGCGGCCGGTATTATCAAGAAAAATTAAAATACCGGCAGGAGTTATTTCAAACAATTGCCTACCCGTTGTTCATCATGCTGTTTCTTGTTTCAGCTGTGATCTTGTTATTTACCGTCGTAGTTCCCCGTTTCCAATCCCTCTATTCTTCGATGCAAATAACCTTGCCTTCCGTTACGCTTACTTTTTTGGAGATCATTCATTTCCTTAAGCAATATGGGATTTATTTTTTAGCAGCCGTCATTTTGCTGCCGGTTGTCATGTTTCTCATGTATCGATGGACCACATGGCTGGACCATGCCCCTTTTCTGTTATTGCATATTCCTGGAATTCGGTATCTGCTTCGTATACAAGCCAGTAAGTATATCGCCTTGCAATTAGGATATTTGCTGGAAGCAGGGATTCCCCTTTTAAAGAGTATCAACATTATGAGAGAGAACATTCCCTGGAAATTTTATCTACACACGATTGAAGCGGTGGAAAATCAATTGCTTGAAGGGGAACTGCTAAGTGAGGCAATGAAGAAACAGCCGATATTTTTAGATATTCTTTCAAAGATGGTTTCTATGGGTGAACAGACCGGACAGTTGGGAAAACAGCTGTTGTCCGTCGGACAAGCCCTTGAATTGGAGTGGAGAAGGGTCATTTATCATAGTACACGTCTAATTGGCCCCATATCATTGATAATCATTGGAATTCTGGTCCTCATTGTGGTCGTTACTTTGTTTTTACCCATTTTTTATTTGATGGAAAATATTTGATGGGAGTGATTAAATCGTGAAGGAGGAAAATGGATTTACCTTGGTCGAAGTGATTATCGTTTTATTTATCATGGGGATTTTGATCTCTTTGGCCATGCCCACGTTTCAGGGTGCCATTGAAAATGCCCAAAAAAAAGGATGTGAAGCCAATCTAAAAATGCTTCGTACCCAGGTGGAGAACTACTATTACGATAATGACCGAACTTATCCCAGTGAAACGGATTGGATGAATACTCTGATTAACGAAAAATATTTACAAGCTACACCTACATGTTCTGCCGGAGGAAGTTATAGTCTTGATACGACAACGACACCTGCAAAAGTAAAATGTATAGGTGTAAATGGACATGAAACTTTATAACCAAGATTGGCAGTTTGTTTTATCATCTGATCGATCACCTGATGTATCAAAGGGAGAAAGGGGATTTACCCTGCTGGAGCTCACTGTGGTTCTATCCATTCTCACTATTTTTCTTTCCTTGGTTCTCCCTAGCATAGAGACAACCTATTCCAGGTGGCAGACGAAAAAGTTGGTGGAACAAATTGAGGCTGATCTTACCTTTGCTAGACTAAAGGCCCAGGCAAATGAAAGAAGCATTGAAATCAAGTTTGTTCCAACCGGTTATTACTATTGGGTGAAGGAATTAGACGGAACGAAGAATGAGGAATTAAAACGAATTTATTATTCAAAAGATATTACCATTTCCACCAATTACAGCTATCATATCATTACTTTTAATTCCTTCGGGCATGTCTATCGGGGAGGAGTCATTGATGTGGCAGATAAAACCGGAAAAAAATATCGTTTCACCCTATTTCTCGACAGCGGAGTGTTTAATCTGGTGAAGATATCATGAGGAGTTATGAAGAAGGTTTTAGCCTGTTGGAAACGCTAATTTCAATTACCATTGCCATGATGGTGGTCATCCCACTTTATTCCTATTTCCAACAAATTTTGTTAGCATGGGACTCCTTATCGGCGGAAAGGGAAGCCATTTTGTTGGTAAAGGAGGAACTGGAGAAATGGAAAGCAAATGGCGGGAATTGGAACGCAATGATTGCTAGAAATGGACAAAGCTATGTTGTGGAAGTGGTGTCCATAAGCCAAGGATCATTAGAAAAAGGAACAGTCATCCTCTCCTGGGAGGAATGGGGGGGAGTGAGGAAGATTGAATTATCTACCTATCGTTTTATTGGTTCTCCATAAAATAAAGGAAAGCGTTGAAGGAAAAATAAAAAAAAATCAGCGGGGTTTTACCCTATTGGAAACCAGTATTCAATTGATGTTGGTCACAATAATTCTTGGGACAGTTCTCCCGCTGCAAAACCATTTGTACCAGTGGATGGAAAACAAGCGAACCTTGTATCAGCTTCAGATTGAAGCCCTGTCGTTCTCTGCCTATCTTGATGAGGAAGCAATTCTGGGTGAAGAATTTTATACCGGTCCTTCCAAGCTATTTTTTAGAAATTGTGAAAACGATCTGATCACCATTCAACTTTACGGATATTATCTGATAAAAAGAGTCAATGGAATGGGATATGTACCCATAGCCAAATATGTGAAGTCTGCTCGATTTGTTCCAGCCGTAAATGGTATTAAAGCAGATATTTTGTTTTCAAAGGGAGATGTAGAATTGCCCTTTTCAACATTTATCGCAAGAAAGTATTAGGGGTGGTAACATGGGAAATGAAAGAGGGTCTGTATTCATCGTAGTGATCCTATTTACGTTCCTTTCCATCACCTTTTTTCTTTTTTTGCTGGAGAAATTTTTATCCCAAAGGGAAATGGTAGATGTCCAGTGGGGCCGCTTACAAGCAAAATATGGGGCGGAAGCTGGAGTTTCAATCCTTCGTGAAAAAATAAAGGAAAATTCTGATTCGATCTCCTCATTTTCTTTTCAATGGGAAGGAGGGGAAGGAGAGGTTACCATCATCGATACGGATTCAGATGTTCTTAAAGCTAATGTATTTATGGAATGGCCGCCTCAATACCGACAAACCGTTTATGTGGAGGTTTATATGCCGGAGAACAAAATTATCCATTGGCATGAGAACAGGTAGGTGTAAATTTTTTCGTTTCATCCATATGGGCGGAACTAAACTTACATGACCCTACGGGTCACAAATTGATATGAAAAGGTATTTTCATATCAAAGAATTTACTAAGGATAGCCTTCGAGTTCGTGCTTTAGCGTTGGGGTAAAAGAGCGGGAATTAGCCGTCAAACTGACTCCATCTTTGAAATCCCCAGATGTTTTTGATGGTTCCGTTCTTTAGCCTCAAAGCGGACATGAATCACATCTGGGTCGAACTCGACCAGCGGACGTGTAAATCATTAGTTTCGTTATACAGGGTCTGAATCTGTAGAATGGATAGAATGAAGGAGAAGAAAATGGGTTAAGATAATACCGAGGAGGAGGATGAACGTGTCGTCCAATGATTTGGTCAAATATCTTACTGTTGAAATGGTTCGTTTTCTGGAAAAACCAAGGAAAGAAAATAAACGGGAAGAAGTCAAAATTCGTGAAAATTGGTCTTCCCGATGGTTTGGCCTTATTCCATTCTCTTTAAAAATGTGGATGAAACGCTAAGGAGGTCTATTATGATAAGAATAGCTGTTGAGGACACCCTTACCAACGTTGAAGACATGCTGAAAAATAACGGATATGATGTCGTAAGATTAGGCAGTTATGCACAAAATGTGGATTGTATTGTGATATCGGGCCAGGATAAAGATATGATGGGTATAGAAAACAGCACAACGGGTATACCTGTTGTAAATGCCCAGGGATTAACTGCAGAAGAAGTGTACAGCATCGTTCATGAACGAGTCAAACAATAGATGATCAGGGGCTACCTAAAACTAAATGGGTAAGCCCCTGTTTCTGCAAATGCTCACCTTCAGGGAAGGGTATAAAAATTTCCTTTTTTTTCTGCATAGGACAGGGGGATGTACCGAAGCCCTTCATCCTCAATCCCCAAGAAAGATACATTGCTCCATTGATGGAACGATTTTACAATAAACGGGGCAATGATTTTGCCATCAAACAGGGAAGCAACGTAAGCGATCCGATTTCCTTCTGAAATCCAGTTTTTTTTAAAAGATGGATTGGATGGAGAAGAAAGCCAAAACAAATAATCCCAGGGTGTTTCTCCCCAATCAAGCAATAATTTTTGACCTGTTAATGTTTCATTGGTAAAAACCCCGTTGTAATCAATCTTTTCCGGGTAAGGGAGATCGGAGGGATAGATTTCTCCCGTTTTTCCATCTATCCTAAATGGGTCAGGAGAGTCTTTCCAGACAAAATAGGATTCCAAACCGGAATAGATTTTTACATTCCGGCTTCGTACTAATTCCCGATTCGATGGAATGGGAAGAAACGCATCATCAAATAATGAATAAGGTCCAGATCCATATTCCAATATGGAAAATGTGATTTTTCCGTTCACTTCGGTTTCCTGTACGATAAAATAGCCTATGATCTCCTTATTTTTTTTAACCTGGACCAACCATTCTTTAGAATTTGGCCCCAAAGCTTCTTTTTCAAGGGTTGCCCCTTTCCATGAGGCAAATAATGGATCTTTTGACAGCTGATCGATCCATTGGGTGATTTGCTCATTCCAGTTTTCTCCCCAGGTTTTTTGAGCCCATATCACCGACGGAGGAAAGAAAAACATAAATAGGATCAAAAAGATACACAGATATGGCTGGAGTTTCAAAATGACCACCTTCCTTAAACAGTCCGCTATAACATGATCATAGCCAATCAAAAAAGAAATGTTTGTTTTTCGATGCTGCCGTTTTTTTTCTATTTCCCTCTCTTTTTAGCGAATATTGGCATTGATTGTCAGGGGATGATTAGATAAATAAAAAATTCCAACATTGATTGGCTTTATTATAATTCTAGGCTTAAATTGCCAAGTCAATTCTTCTTCTTTTCTCTTTTTTTCTTCTTCCAACTTCTTTATCTTTTCATGTTCCTGCTGGCTAGCGGCTTGCAGCTCTTCCATTTCCATATCAAAATAAATACGGGTCAACTCCAGTTCATCATTCAATCGCTGGGCAGCATCCATTGCCCACTTCATATCTTCTTGTTCTACCCGTTTTAGGACCAGGGATTCACATACATTGGCGGCAGAAGATATAGAATAAATGGGTGTAATTGTATATCTTTTGTCCGGTATTTTAGGGGTTAGGGAATAGTGAAGCAGCAATGTATAAAAGTTAGCCAGCACTTCTCCTGAAACCAGATTGATTCCCAGGGAATACAGCATCTCTTTTTTCTGATCGCATATGAATTCAATTTTGTAATTGAGACAGAGCCAGGGATAAAGAGGAGCGGGTTGAAAGGGTTCTGGAACATTTTCATACAATCTAACATACTTTCCCCGTTTGATCGCGGATTGAAAAATTTGATGCAATCTGCTGCTTCCGAATTGAATGAACTCTCCCTTTAATTGCTCTTCTTTTGTTTGGGTATCCGTGTGTTCGAACTGAAGAGTTAATGTCAAAGGTTCAGGTTGGATGCCGGTTCTTTCCACAAATGCCCAATAAAAGGGCCTGTTCATTAAGTCTCTATCTGCTTCAGCGGAAAGAGATACCGTAAAAGAAGTTTTATCCGTGTGAATAAATGTTGATTCCATCGCTTCGAAATATCGCTTGACAAAGTGATGGGTTTGTTGGGGATTCATAATGAGAATACTCCTCCGTAAGAATCTAATTCGATGGAATTTTCCTTTTGAACGGATCGGATGACTTCGCTTAGATTCGTAAACTTAATTTCCATCTCCCTTTTGTTGTCTGATTCAATTAAGATATCGGCAATATTTTTTTCAATGTTTTTATGCAAATGGATCTGTTCCAATATAGCATCTAGTTGTCCGATCACCATTTCAAAAAGATGGATCTTTTCATACAAAAGGGTGAGAATATACTCCTCAATGGTATCAGAGGTTGACAAGTTATAAATGTATACATCTCTGGTCTGTCCCAAACGATGGATTCTTCCTATTCTTTGTTCCACTTTCATCGGATTCCAGGGCAGGTCATAGTTAATAATCTGGTTGCAAAACTGAAGATTAATTCCTTCTCCACCTGCTTCAGTGGCGATTAGAACCTGAGATTTTTTTTCAAACAGCTCTCTCATCCAGTCTTTTTTCCCCCTTCTAAATCCGCCGCGAAACAGAACAGACGTAATTCCCTCTTGAGCCAGGAGATCCTGAAGATACTCCTGGGTCGCCCTGTATTCCGTAAAGATAATCACCTTGTCCTTGATTTCTTTTATCAGTTGAATGACCTTCTGGGCTTTACTGTTATCTTTCACCCTTTGGAAGTCTTGGACCAATTCTTCAATGGCTGAACGGAACGACAGATTATTTTCCGCCTTTTTATGAAATTGTGATAAGGTAAGAAGAGCGGCATCATAACTGCTGCAAACTTCCCTTTGCAAGGTAATGAGAGAGAGAGAACTCTCCAATTGGCTGTGTGAAACATACTTTTCTTTAATCAATTGTGTCACTTTATCATAGATTCTTCTTTCCTCATCTGTCAGTTGAATGGGAATGGTTAAAATATGCCGTTCAGTAAAATGAATGTTCCCGTCCCGTCTTTTGTTTCTAACCATTACCTTTTCAATTTCTTTCTTTAACAGCATGGAATTTTTTGCTTTTCTTTTTCCGTTCATATAGTTATTCTGGAATGTTCTAAACTGCCCCAGGTAACCAGGTTTTAATAAGGTAATCAGATTATATAGTTCATGGAGATCGTTTTGAATGGGTGTAGCGGTTAACAACAAACAGTACTTTTTCTTTAACTGGTTGACAAATTCCCAGTTTCTCGTTTGCCTGTTTTTTAACTTGTGGGCTTCATCGATGATTAATATGTCATATTCCTGTTCCATCACATGGTTTCGATGGGGGGGCCGTTTCGCCGTATCGATGGAAGCTACCAGAATGTCATATTGTTTCCACATGTATTCTTTTTTTTGGGCCATTGCAGGAATGCCAAATTTTTGGTTTAATTCATAGGTCCACTGGGTGACCAAGGAGGCAGGAACAAGAATCAGGATTTTTTGCGCTAAGCCTCTGATCATATATTCCTTTATGATCAGACCTGCTTCGATGGTTTTTCCCAAACCGACCTCATCGGCCAAAATGGCCCTTCCCCTCATTTCGGTTATTACTTTTTTAGCTGCTTTAATTTGATGGGGAAATGGTTGGACGCTGGATAAATATTTTAAACATTGCAGCTCTCCAAAATCAGGGATCAACAGAGACTGTTCAGCTTCATAAGCCAGTTGAAACATTCTCCAATCATCCCATGGGCCATCTTCACTTAAACGGTGATGAAGCTCTTCTATCCAGGCATGGTCGAAAACAATATCCGGCGTATACATGATATAGCCTCCTTGAGAAGGGATATAATAGTTTAATTCCATCGTTGGTCCTCGTCTATAGAAATCGGTATTCTATCTGACGGTTAGAATTTGATAAAATTTTTGTCTAAACGGTTTGCCAAAGTAAAAAAAAATGATAGGATGAATTATGTGAATGTTATAGATAGTCATGTGTATTTTTCCCGGCGATTATTCTATATCCTATACATATTGGCGGATGAAGATAAGGGGAGAGTCCGCAGTTTGCGGCGCCGAAGGAGCAAGCCGAAAAAGGTGAATCTCTCAGGCAAAAAGACTTTTATTGGACGCAACTCTGGAGAGAGTCTATTTGGACCACCCAAGGGGAAACTTTGCTAACTTTGCAAAGGTAACTCTCAGGTACAAAGGACAGAGGACTGGTTAACCTTAACCGTTTTCTGTCCTTTTTTATGTGTACAAACAACTTTTTTCTCAAACCAGGGAAAAATATATTGAAAATAAGATGGAGGTGTGGGTCATGAGCCAACTTAAAAGAACTCCTTTGTTTCCCGTCTACGAGAAATATGGTGGAAAAACCATTGATTTTGGAGGATGGGAACTTCCGGTCCAATTCAGCAAGATTCAAGAGGAGCATGAAGCAGTTCGAAGTCGGGCCGGGCTGTTTGATGTATCCCATATGGGTGAAGTAATGGTGAAGGGGAAGGATGCCCTTTCCTACATTCAAATGTTGATTACCAATGATGTCTCCAAACTGGAAGTGAATCAAGCCCTGTATAGTCCGATGTGCTATCCCGATGGTGGAACAGTGGACGATTTGCTGGTTTATAAATTGGCAGATGATGAGTATCTTTTGGTAATTAATGCCTCCAACATTGAAAAAGATGTGGAATGGATGAAAAAACATCTAGAAGGAGAAGTGACTGTGACCAATGTTTCTTCTGAAACGGCACAGTTGGCCCTTCAAGGGCCCCTTGCGGAACAAGTTCTGCAAAAATTAACAGATACTGATTTGTCTCACATTGGTTTTTTTCGGTTTCACAAAAATATGGATTTAGATGGAATTCAAGCATTGGTATCAAGGACCGGATATACCGGCGAGGACGGATTTGAAATCTATTTGTCACCTGAGGATGCCATTTCGTTATGGGATAAAATTTTGGAGGCAGGAAAAGATGAAGGCGTATTGCCCTGTGGATTAGGGGCCAGGGATACCCTGAGATTTGAAGCCAAGCTTCCCTTGTACGGGCAAGAATTAACTGCGGACATTACCCCTATTGAAGCGGGGCTGGGATTTGCTGTCAAAACGGATAAGGTTGAGGATTTTATCGGAAAGGAAGTATTAAAGGATCAGAAGGAAAATGGTGCCCCAAGAAAATTAGTGGGAATCGAAATGATTGACAGAGGCATTCCCCGTTCTCATTACCCTGTATATGCAGGAGATGAAAAAATAGGAGAGGTAACCACAGGAACCCAATCCCCCACACTTAAAAAGAATGTGGGATTGGTGTTGATAAAAAAGGAATATGCAGAATTGGGGCAGGAATTGGACGTTGAAATCCGCGGAAAGAGATTAAAGGCCGCAGTTGTGAAAACACCTTTTTACAAACGGAATAAAAAATAAGGGAGAAGTGAGATGGAAGTTAAGTTAAGTCGTGAACATCTTTGGCTTAAAGAGGTGCATCCATTTCGATTTCTGATTGGCATCACCAGTCATGCTCTCCATCATTGGGGAGAGATAGTTGGCATGGAACTTCCTTCAAAAGGGATGGAAATAAAGAAAGATGAGCCTATAGGAACAGTAGAAACAGAAAAATCAGTCCATGATTTGTATGCGCCGCTAACCGGAAAAATTGTCGAAGTAAATCCAAAATGGGTGAATGCTAGTCAGGACCAACTAAAAAATTTTGAGTTCTGGGATTGGATTCTTGTGCTGGATGCCAACGATCCCCATGAAATGACTCAATTGATGACTGTGAAGGAATATGAACATTGGGTAAAGGAGGAACAAAGGTGAAGTTTCGCTATCTTCCCACAACATCAGAAGACCGTCGAGAAATGCTTAAATTTTTAGGCATTGAATCCATTGATGAATTATTTTCAGATATCCCTAAAAAAGTAAGGTTTCAAGGTGAACTAAATATTCCTGAAGCCTTGTCTGAACCTGAGTTGGTCAGACATATGGGTTCTTTGGCCAAAAAAAATGCAAGCTTTGATCAATATGTCTCTTTTCTTGGAGCTGGGGTGTATGAACATTATATCCCCAGCGTAGTCAATCATGTGATTTCCCGTTCAGAATTTTATACCGCATATACTCCCTATCAACCGGAAATTAGCCAAGGAGAGCTGCAAGCGATTTTTGAGTATCAAACGATGATGGCCGAGATTACTGGGATGGATGTCGTCAATTCATCCATGTATGACGGCCCAACGGCCTTGGCAGAAGGGGCAGCAATGGGGGCTGCCGTCACAAAGAGGCGAAAGCTGGTAGTTTCGCGTTCCGTTCATCCGGAATCGAGGGCCATACTGGCAACGTATGCAAAGGGACAAGGTTTGGAAGTCGTCGAAGTAGGCATTAAAAATGGGCTTACTGATCTAGAAGAACTCGAAATGACCGTGAATGAAGAATCAGCAGTGGTTATTGTACAATATCCCAATTTCTTTGGAAACATAGAAGATTTGGCTGCGATTGAAAAAATTGCCCATCGCCACGGAGGATTGTTTCTTGTAAGCAGCAATCCCCTTTCATTGGGGATACTTCAACCTCCGGGATCTTTCGGAGCAGACATTGTGGTGGGAGATGCACAACCCTTTGGGATTCCCAGCGGACTGGGTGGACCCCATTGCGGATATTTTGCGACAACCCAGTCTTTGATGAGACGCATGCCGGGGAGAATTGTCGGCCAGACAAAAGATGAGGAAGGAAGAAGGGGATTTGTCCTTACGCTTCAGGCACGTGAGCAGCATATACGAAGGGAAAAAGCGACCTCAAATATCTGCTCCAATCAAGCCTTAAACGCTCTGGCAGCCGCTGTTTGGATGACGGCTCTAGGCAAGCAGGGGTTGCAGGAAATTGCGATGCTAAATCTGCAAAAAGCCCATTATGCTCAAAAGGAAATCAGTTGTTTGGACGGATTTGAGACAGCCTTCGATGCTCCGTTCTTTAATGAATTTGTCATAAAGGTTCCTTCATCCGTTGGTGAAATGAATAAACAGCTTCTTCAGAAAGGGATCATTGGGGGATATGATCTGGGTAGAGAATATCAGGAACTGGATGGACATATGTTGATTGCGGTTACAGAGATGAGGACAAAGGAACAAATTGATCAATTGGTCAATGGATTGGGGGGAGTACAATGAGAAAAGAAATGAAACTGATTTTCGAACGGAGTAAGCCAGGACGTGTTGCGTATAATCTCCCTGCATGTGATGTGCCAGAAGTATCCATGACTGAAATCATTCCTTCTGCATTTATCAGGGAAATCCCGGCTGATCTTCCGGAAGTATCAGAGTTGGAATTGATGCGACATTATACAGAACTTTCCCATCGTAATCATGGAGTGGATTCTGGTTTTTATCCGTTGGGATCTTGCACCATGAAATATAATCCAAAGATTAATGAAGATGTGGCAAGGTATCCCGGGTTTGCCCATATTCATCCTTATCAATCTGAGGAGACGATTCAAGGAGCCCTTGAACTTTTATATCACCTGCAACATGATTTGGCAGAAATTACAGGTATGGATGCCGTTACTCTTCAACCTGCCGCAGGCGCCCACGGAGAATGGACCGGACTCATGCTGATTCGAGCCTATCATGAAAGCAAGGGAGATAAAAGGACAAAGGTTATTGTACCTGATTCAGCCCATGGTACTAATCCAGCCAGTGCAACCGTTGCAGGTTTTGAAACCGTCACAGTGAAGTCTAATGAAAATGGATTGGTGGATATTGAAGCACTGAAGAAGGCGGTTGGTCCGGATACGGCTGCTTTGATGCTGACAAACCCAAACACCTTGGGATTGTTTGAAGAGGAAATTGTAGAGATTGCAGAGATTGTTCATGAAGCTGGAGGGCTTTTGTATTATGACGGAGCCAATGCCAATGCGATTTTAGGTATTGCTCGTCCTGGAGATATGGGATTTGATGTGGTTCATTTGAACCTTCATAAGACCTTCTCCACTCCCCATGGAGGAGGAGGACCAGGTGCTGGCCCTGTAGGCGTGAAAAAAGAATTAATCCCATTCTTACCAAAGCCACAGGTGACTAAGGATGAAAAAGGGTATCGATTTGATTACGATATTCCCCAATCCATTGGAAAAGTAAAAGCTTATTACGGAAACTTTGGGATTCTGGTCCGGGCGTATGCCTATATCCGTACCATGGGACCGAAAGGGTTGCGTCAGGTTTCTGAAAACGCGGTTTTAAATGCCAACTATATGATGAGAAAGCTAGCTCCTTATTATGATCTTCCCCATGATAAGCATTGCAAGCATGAATTTGTTCTTTCCGGAAAACGTCAAAAGAAATTAGGCGTAAGAACATTGGATATCGCAAAGAGACTTCTTGATTTCGGTTATCATCCGCCTACAATCTATTTCCCGCTGATTGTTGAGGAATGTTTGATGATTGAGCCGACTGAGACGGAATCAAAAGAGACATTAGATCAATTTATAAATGTCATGATTCAAATTGCAAAAGAGGCAGAAGAGACGCCTGAAATCGTTCAGGAAGCCCCCCACAATACAGTGGTTAGTCGTTTGGACGAGGTTACCGCAGCCAGAAAACCTGTATTAAGATACTTTTGTGAATAAAATAAAAACCAATAATTTTAATTCTTGAATAAAGGTGGAATTTCATGGAGAACCATTCTGCTAGGGAAACATGGAGATTCATTAACAGCGGCAGACGAAGCCCTGAAATGAACATGGCATTGGATGAGGCAATGATACTTTTACATCAACAGGGAAAAATTCCTCCGACGATTCGCTTTTATACATGGGAACCTGCTACTTTATCAATAGGTTACTTTCAAAAAGCAGAAAAAGAAGTAAATCTGGCCAAAGTGAAGGAATATGGTTTGGGTTTTGTGAGACGGCCAACGGGAGGAAGAGCCGTTCTTCATGATAAAGAGTTAACTTACAGTGTTGTTGTCTCTGAAGAACATCCTATGATGCCCCGATCTGTAACAGAAGCTTACAGGGTTCTTAGTTTGGGTCTTCTTGAAGGATTTAAAAAATTAGGATTAAATGCCGAAATGGTCTCTTTAGCTTCCGAGGAGGAGAAGAAAAAGTATGCTTCAGTAGGTTCTGCCGCATGCTTTGATTCCCCATCCTGGTATGAGTTGGTGGTTGAAGGAAGAAAAGTGGCAGGAAGTGCCCAAACCAGACAGAAGGGTGTCATTCTTCAACATGGTTCCATATTATTAGATATGGATGTAAATCTTTTATTTGATGTGCTTCAATTTCCCAGTGACCGGGTAAAAGAAAGAATGAAAAAAGGATTTATGGAAAAAGCAGTGACCATCAATCAATTATCTCCTAAACCTGTCACGATTGAGGAGGCGATTACTGCATTCCGGCACGGATTTTCTAAGGGCTTAAATGTTGATCTCGTTGAAGGAATCCTAACTGATGAAGAAGAATCCTTGGCTCTTCAATTGGTTAAGGGAAGGTATGGTACCGCAGATTGGAATTTAAAACGCTGATTTAAAACGATATAAAACTTTTACAATTTCTTGACATTTAAAAATGAAATCGAATGGGATGAGTGAATGTATGATATACTTATCACACTCTCCCTTTTCTTTTTGGCATGATGAAACTTAATCTGACCACGAAAAATCAGGTACTATAACAGCCTGATTTTTTCACAAGTAAAAAATAAACCTAGTTTCTTTATATTGACATCCAAAGATATGTAATTTATAATAATTATTAATTAAAAATTAGTATAAATAAAATATTTAAAGGAGGAAAATTCATGAAAACATTAGCAGGCAGCGAAACATTAAAAAATTTAAAAACGGCATTTGCGGGAGAATCCCAAGCTAACCGGAGATATCTTTACTTTGCAAAACACGCGGAATCAGAAGGGCTGGAGGATGTAGCCAATTCCTTTAAACGAATTGGTGATGGAGAGACTTCCCATGCCTTTGGTCACTTTGATATGCTATTAAAATTTGGTGCTGGAGATCCTGTAACTGATATGCCTGTAGGAACAACGAAGGAAAACCTGGCATCAGCCATAGCCGGTGAAGAGTATGAATTTAGTGAAATGTATCCCGGTTTTGCAAGAGTGGCCAGGGAAGAAGGATTTGAAGAAGTGGCGGAATGGTTTGAAGTAATGGCTAAATCTGAAAAAGCCCATGCCAATACCTTTAAGAAAATATTAGAAAAACTCAATGGATAACTAGGAGTTGTGTGATGAAAAAACTGAGTATAGAAGATTTGCTTCCTTACGACCAGTATGTCAAGGTTCAGTTTAAATTTTTACAGGAAGTGATAGAAGAGAAAAAAGGTCTCCGGGTAACCATTAGTGATAAAATGACCGGACTCTTTGAATCGAAACTAACGGTTTGGTTTCAGATTCAGGAAATGATTCGGGCAGAGCAGATTACTCGGGAAGATTATCTTGAGGAAATGTTGGAAGTATATAATGACCTTCTGCCGGAGGAGAAAGAGTTAAGTATGACCCTTTTTATTGAAATTCCCAATCAGAATGAACTTAGGGCCTTTAACAAAACGATAGTGGGGATTGAAGAAGCAGTTCAACTTCACTTTGACGGAGAAATTGTTCAATCCTACGAACCGGGAGAAGGGGAAGAAGATGAGGATTACACACAATCTGTTCATTATCTCCACTTTCCCTTTTCAGATGAGCAAATAGAAAAGTTTCTGAAGGCTTCAAAGGTAACTTTAAAGGTTAACCATCAAAATTATCATGCAGAAACGATTCTACCTGATAAAACACTAGTTCAATTAAAAAAACAGCTCCAGCAAGAACTATAGTTCTTTAGAGCTAATCGATTCTGATCATTTTGTCTAAATTGTGACATAAAATTTTAACCGTATGGGATTTTGTTCCTATACGGTTTGTTTTTACTTCTATTTTTCCTTATAATCGTGTGTATGTGGAACTAAACATTCACATGTCAGCTAATCGAGTTCGTCGAAAAAGTGTTCAGGTTCAATTCAAGTCTGAAGAACGTAGGAGATTTCTTAATTCAGTAAAAGGAGATGTCATGATGGCTAAACAAGCTAAAGTAACGATGGAAAATGGAGCAGAAATTGTTTTGGAGCTGTTTGAAAAAGATGCACCAAATACCGTTGCCAATTTTGAAAAGTTGGCTAATAGTGGTTTTTATAATGGATTAACCTTCCATCGGGTGATCCCCGGATTTGTGGCCCAGGGCGGTTGCCCATATGGAACTGGAACCGGCGGTCCAGGCTACACTATAAAATGTGAGATAGAGAATAATCCCAATAAGCATGAACAGGGATCATTGGCCATGGCCCATGCCGGAAAGGATACTGGGGGAAGCCAATTTTATATTTGCTATGAGCCTCAACCCCATCTTAACGGGCGGCATACCGTATTTGGAAAAGTGATTTCCGGAATGGAACATGTCGATCAGTTCAGGGGACAAGATAAAATGAGAACTGTAGAAGTATATGAAGTGAACCGTTAACGCTACAATTTTTATCCGAAAGGAGCCCACAATAATATCTGGTTTTTTGAGGATGGAGTCAAAGGCGATATAGGAATTAAGCCCTATATCGTCTTTTTTGTGGGTAAAAAATGGGACTTTGGTCCTGCCCAAAAATCAGGGAGTTAGTTGGATACCAAATCATGGGCCTATCTTTTACAATGATGTCAACAAGGAAATACACTCTCTGCAGAAACAAAGGCAAACCTTCCGAAAGGAGGGGACGCAAAGCCGAGGACCTAAGGCTAGATGCTATGGTGGCCGGGTTGCTGATTGCAGAGGTTATCCCTCACAATCAGTCGTGAGAGTGTTCCTTATATCAAAATTAAAGGAGGAACCGATCATGATGATGCTGTGGAATTGGTTGAGTTGGTTAAAGAAGGATGAAAAAGGTCAAGGATTGGTAGAATACGGACTGATCATCGCATTGGTTGGAGTTGTTGTCGCTGTCGCATTAACGGCAATGAGTGGTGGTCTAGGTGCACTGTTTAACGATATTAACACTAGAGTAACCCCATGATCCAAAAATATGTAGAACAAGAAAATGAAAAGGGCTCTTCCTCAATATGGGGCAAGGGCCTTTTTTCTCAGAGGAATATGACATGCTGGGAGGTGTGATTGGAATGAATTTTTTTGGGAGTAAGCTTCACGAAGAAAAGGGGCAGTCGCTGGTGGAGTTTGCTTTAGTTCTCCCGGTTCTTCTCCTTCTCTTATTAGGAATAGCTGAGTTTGGACGAATTTTTTATTCTTACCTCGTGATTAATCAGGCCGCTAGGGATGCTGTTAGGTATGGCAGCGTGTCAGCTACAGATGTACAGATGCAGCAGGTGATTGAGAGGGAAACCAGCGATTTGGAACAGGAGAATTTAACCATTCAAATTACTCCCAATACTGATTTACGCCAAAGGGGCGAGCCTGTTGAAGTGACGATCAATTATAATGTTCCGCTTCTCACTCCCTTGTTTCGTACGCTTATTCCTGACCCATTCCCTCTAAAAGCCGAAATGGTTATGAGGGTGGAATAACATGAATCAACTCATTCAATTGATAAATGAAGAACGTGGAAATGCCATTCTTTTTACCGCATTGATGATCACTGCACTTTTTGGATTTTCCGCCCTTGTGGTTGATGCAGGACAAATTTTTGTTGAGGACCAGAAGCTGCAAAATGCCCTGGATGCCGCTGTGTTAGCCGGTGTTCAAGATATTGTGAAAGGTCAGGATGCGGCCAGAGAAATGACCATCAATTATGCTCAGAAAAATGGGGTTAGCCAATTGGATGTCTATGTTGATTACAGTAATAAAATGGTAAGTGCCACAGCAATGAAAGAGATCCCTCTATTTTTTGCAAAAATTTTTGGCAGGACTACATTTCCTGTTAGTGCCGCTTCCACTGCCCAAATTGGTGTCATTTCAAAAGGGGAAGGATTTGCGCCACTGGGAATAGAAAAGCAATCCTTTCAATACGGAGAGATGTACCGTTTAAAGGAAGGCGGAGGGGAAGGAAGTAACGGTAACTATGGTGCTTTGGCGTTGGGGGGATCGGGGGCATCCAATTACCGGGATAACTTGAAATACGGCTATGAAGGAGAGCTTTCCATTGGTATGAAGGTTTCCACAGAACCCGGAAACATGGCAGGACCTACAAGACAAGCGTTAGATTATCTATTGTCTAACAGTGACTGTGATGATTTCACACAGGCAACCCGTGACTGTCCGCGGGTGGTATATGTTCCTGTGGTTGACGGACTAGATGAAGCATCCGGCAGGGATGAAGTTACAATTGTCGGTTTTGCTGCCTTCTACTTGGAAGATGTGGAAAATGACCGGGGAAGGGCAGTAATTACCGGCCGTTTTATTCAAATGGTTTATCCTGGTGATTTTTCAACCCAAGCAGGGGGTTATGGTCTTTATGGTGTTAAGTTGGTCAACTAGGGGGAAAGACATATGAATCAAAAAATATTGTTTATCATTTCTCTTATTTTAGCTTCGATTACGACAATCTTGTTTTATTTATATATGGATGGCGAGAAAAAAAAAGAAGCTCAGCTTCAAAACGTGAATATCGTGGTTGCTGCCAGGGAAATTCCCCCAAAAACTTTAATTACTCAAGAAATGGTGACAATGAAAGAAATTAATAGAACATTTCTTCATCCAAAAATGATGCGAAATATTCAAGATGTGGTGGGTAAATATGCTAGAACAGCCATCATTCAGGATGAGCCTATCATGTCCAGCCGCTTGATTGATCCAAATGAGGTAACGGATCATTTTGCGTACACAATTTCTGAAGGCTATCGAGCCATAACCCTTTCTTATAATCCGGTGATGGGATTAGCAGGATTGGTTCAGCCGGGGGACCGGGTGGATGTGGTCGGTACCTATGTGATATCGAATCCAAAGGAAGGGGAACCATCAGCTAAATCTAAGATTTTTATTCAGGATGTTCAGGTATTGTCGGTCGGGACCACCTTTTTTCCCGTTGAAGAAGGAGGAGAACGCAAGCAGGAA
This sequence comes from Microaerobacter geothermalis, assembly GCF_021608135.1. Lineage (NCBI taxonomy): Bacteria > Bacillati > Bacillota > Bacilli > Caryophanales > Bacillaceae > Microaerobacter > Microaerobacter geothermalis. The sequence goes on along the minus strand of NZ_JAKIHL010000022.1, from coordinate 24,415 downwards.
GAAGTGAAGCTGGAGACCATTACCCTTGAAGTTAAGCCAGTTGAAGCCGAAATACTCACTCTGGCAGAAGAACAGGGTAGTATTCGCCTATTACTACGTCCGGTGAATAGTCAAGAAAGGGTTAACACAAACGGTGTCACCAGTTTGGAACTTTTAAAGTAAATCAGGCTTATATGATTCCTAGAAGGAAGTGAACAGGGATGCAAGAATACATTCGTATTTTAATTGCTGATGATATCGCGGAGACTAGGGAAAATATCAGACGCCTTCTATCCTTCGAAGAAGGTGTTGAAGTGGTTGGGGAAGCTGCAAACGGAATAGAAGCGGTGGAAATGGCCAAAAAACTGCAGCCGGATATTGTTCTTATGGATATTAATATGCCGGAGATGGATGGGATAGAGGCAACAGAAAAAATATCTCTTCAAGTCCCTAAGGCGGGCGTCATCGTAGTCTCTGTCCAAGGAGAACAGGATTATTTAAAAAAAGCGATGCGCGCCGGGGCAAAGGAATATATTATTAAACCATTTTCTCCCGATGATTTGATCAATACCATTTTGCAAGTGGTTCAAATGATAAAAAAATATAAGAACACGGTTTATACCCATCAATTAATGGAAGAAGGGGTTGTCTCCTCACCTAAAGTAATTACTGTCTTTGGCGGCAGCGGCGGCACAGGAAAAACTTGTTTGGCCGTTCATACTGCTATACAGTTGGTAAAAAGGAATAAAAAGGCAGTTCTTCTGGATTTGGATTTATGGTTTGGAGATATCTCAAATATAATGAACCTAAGTCCCAGACAAACTTTATATCATATCATCAATGAAGTGGAACGAATGAGTGGAGAAGAGTTGGCTGCCCTTTGTTTGGACCATTCGTCCGGATTAAAAGTCCTTCCGGCACCGGTGAAGCCGGAACAGGCAGAACTGATCACTGGGAGGCATGTGGAACGGATCATTCGGCTGATACAGGAACAATTTGACTTCATTGTGATCGATACGCCGGCTCAGTTCTCAGAGGTAGTGTTGCAAGCCATTGACCAGACGGATACCCTGTTATTGCTTCAAACGCCCCATATGACAGGACTGCAGAATAATAAAAGGGTATTAGAGGTCTTATCCAGCATTCATTTTGACAAGAAAAAAATCAGATTAATTGTAAATCGAAGTGATCTTCCCTATGGATTAAAGCTAAAGGATATAAAAGAGATCTTGAATCTCGATGTATTTGAAACTTTACCTGAGGAACCTTTGCTGACTTCGGCCATTAATCGGGGGGAGCCCCTCATAAGCAGCAATGGAAAATGGTCAAAAAAGGTGGAGAAATTAAGCAAAAGAATTGTAGCAGAAGGAGAATTAAGGTCTGGTTCAAAGAAGAAAAAATGGTTTTCCTTTGTTTAAGATATTAAGCCTTAAGGTGGTGAATACTCCATGTCGTTACTTAAAAGAATGGAAAAGGAAAAGAAATTGGAAGGATCAAGAATGTCAAAATCAGTAGTAACCAAATCAGCCATTGAGAAAAAAATAGATTTTAATCAATATCATGACCCCTATGCCGAGATTAAAATGAAAATTCATCGATTGCTGGTAGAAGAGCTGGGAAAAGACGATTTGGATGAAGGAGCAGAATCAGAGAAGCAAATGATAGACTTAATTGAACGATTCTTATCCCAGGATGACAAACTGTGGTCCAAAGCGGAGACCGAACAAATTACTCAGGAACTTTTGGCTGAAATCAGAGGGTATGGGCCGATTGACAGCCTCTTAAAGGATCCGGAAATTTCTGAAGTGATGGTGAATCACCCCCATCAGGTCTTCATTGAGAGAAAGGGGAAACTGGAACAGGTACCAGTTCGTTTTCGCGATCATGAACACGTCATGAGGATTATTGAAAAAATCGTTTCCCCCCTTGGAAGGAGAATTGATGAAAGTTCTCCTATGGTAGATGCGAGACTTCCCGACGGCTCCCGGGTAAATGCCATCATTCCTCCTTTGGCTTTAAAGGGTCCCTGTATCACGATCAGGAAGTTTTCCAAAGATCCATTTACGATCAGTGATCTCATATCTTTTCAAACCTTGACTCCAATGATGTCATATTTTTTGGAGGCTTGTGTAAAGGCAAGATTAAATATCGTCGTTTCTGGAGGAACAGGTTCTGGAAAAACCACCACACTAAATGTTCTTTCTTCCTTTATTCCATCGAATGAACGAATTGTCACCATTGAAGACGCGGCAGAACTGCAGCTTCGTCAGGAACATGTGGTTACTTTGGAAACCCGGCCGGCCAACGTGGAAGGAAAGGGTGAAATTACCATTCGCGATTTAGTGAAAAACAGTTTGCGGATGAGACCGGATCGTATCGTAGTGGGAGAGGTGAGAAGCGGAGAGGCTTTGGATATGTTGCAGGCCATGAATACTGGTCATGATGGCTCATTGACGACAGGTCATGCCAATTCTCCAAGGGATATGCTTTCCCGTTTAGAGACGATGGTACTTATGGCTGGAATGGATCTTCCGATTAAAGCCATTCGTGAACAAATTTCCTCGGCGATTAATCTGATTGTACAGCAGAACCGATTAAAGGATGGATCGAGAAAAATCACCCAGATTACTGAAGTACTGGGAATGGAAGGGGAAGTCATTACCATGCAGGATCTTTTCATTTATTCTCAAGGGGAGTTTCGGGCCACAGGAATTATACCAAAATGCTTTGAAAAGATTAAGGATTTAGGAATTCCCATTAGTACTGAATGGTTTCAGTGAATGGGGGATTAACAAATGTGGCTACTTTTGATCTTCATTTTCACTACAGCTTTTATTATATTTCTGTGGATCAGTCAGTTCTTTTCACTGGAGAAGAGACGAATCAGAAACAGGATGAAGGGACTTACTGCCTTATATCATCAAGCAGGTCATGCTGAAGAAGTATCGGAAGAAAAAAAGGAAAAGCCTATGCCAAAAGTATCCTTCATTCAGAAGTTGGATGACAAATTGAGAAATGATTTAAAATTAGCCAATTTGCCAATTAAAAACCGCGAATTTGTCTTATTTCAGTTACTTCTGTTAATGACTGGTTTCTTTCTTGGATGGTTACTTACTCAGAATCTCATGAGGAGCTTTCCATTTTCTTTCATTTTCGCTAGCTTTCCCATTCTCTATGTCCGGTTGCGGAAGCAGAAAAGAAAGGAAAGGCTTGAGGGTCAGCTGGTAGAGATGATTCAGATGGTCTCCAATTCATTAAAGGCAGGATATTCATTGATACAGTCTTTGGAAGTGCTGTCCCAAGAGATGGCGCCCCCTTTATCTGATGAAGTGACACGGCTCATCCAGGAAATGAAGCTAGGACTGCCCGTAGAAGAAGCATTAATCCAATTTAGCAGCAGAATTGGAAGTAAGGACCTGGATATGATTATTACGGCGATGTTGATTCAGAGACAGGTGGGTGGGAATTTGGCCCGGATCTTAGACTCTATAGCGGAAACCATCAGGGAAAGAACCCGAATTCAGGGTGAAATCAAGACTCTGACTGCCCAAGGAAGAATGTCAGGCTTTATATTTATGCTTCTTCCTCCCGGAATAGGAGTGATACTCTATTTGGTCAATCCTGAATATATATCGATTCTTATAAAAAATCCGATGGGATTATTTATGTTGGGGATAGCATTTGCTAGTCAATTGGTTGGTGCCGTTTTAATCCGAAGAATTGTCAAAATTGAGGTATAGGGGAGGATAAGCGATGCTATGGGCCGGTATTTTTTTCTTGTTTATGACTTTGACGGTGGGGATTTTTCTCTGCTTACAAATCCTGTTTCGGCATTCTCTGCGAGTACAGGAGAGACTATTAAAATTAAAGGAGAAGAAGGTGGAAGAGAAGGATTCCAATCTTTCCCTCCCTTTTAAAGAGAGAATTGTAAAGCCTCTATTTAAAACAATTGGAAAATCTGCATCTAAATTAGCACCTGATTCCATTCGTATTCATGAACAGCAATTAATTCAGCGGGCCGGGTTATCCGCCAAATTTCATATTATTGAGTGGTTAGCGTGGAGATTGGTTTTTCTGCTGATGGGGATCGGGATTGGGTTTGCCATCTCTTTTCCCATTAATGAGTACTTAAGCAAATGGCTATTATTTTTTTCCTTTATCTTTGCAGGATTTTATTTTCCTCATTTTTACTTAAAAACCCAGGTAACCAAAAGACAAACACTCATTCAAAAGGATTTGCCCGACTTTCTGGATATGCTGTGCGTCAGTGTGGAGGCAGGGCTTGGCTTTGACTCCAGTTTGGCAAAAGTTGTGGAAAAAGGGAGCGGGCCTTTGGCGGAAGAGTTTGGACGTGTCCTTTATGAGATGAAAATGGGAAAAATGAGGAAGGAAGCGTTACGGGCGATGGCTGAACGAATTCATTTGGATGATGTAAATCAATTTGTAAGCGGGCTGATTCAGGCGGATACATTGGGTGTTCGTATAGGAAATATTTTGCGGATTTTATCTGTGGATATAAGACAAAAAAGAAAGCAACGAGCAGAGGAAAAGGCGATGAAGGCACCTATTAAAATTTTGTTTCCCCTCGTATTCTTCGTATTTCCCGCCATATTCATTTTAATTATTGGTCCAGCCATTATTAATATTATGGATTTTTTCCTGAAGTAAGGGGGAACTTTAGTTGAACCGGATTACAGTGATCAATGAGAGAACCCACAAAATATTGGGAGACCGTATTATCTGGGCCAACCATTTTTATACCCGTCTTAAAGGTCTTCTGGGTAAAAAGGAATTGAATAAGGGGGAAGGAATTTGTTTGATTCCTTGTTCATCCGTTCACACCTTCTTTATGAAGATTCCCTTGGATGTGATCTTTGTAAAAAAGAAAGCGGAGGGGAAATATCAGGTGATTCGATGGAAGGAGGGAATAACTTCAGGAAAAGTGATTTTCTCAAAAGGTGCTGATGCGGTACTAGAATTGCCGACAGGAACAATATCCCGTTCACATACGATGGAGGGGGACATCATTCGATTGCTGCCTTCAGATAAGCTCCCGTCTGTATAAGAGGATGTTCAAAATAGCTGCATTGACAGAGTTTAAGAATTTTATTGAAGAGTTTTTTGACCATGTTAGCCAACCGCCACTAATACTCCGCTTCTTAAGTAGTTGTAAAGTGGCGGTAAGCTCTTTACAACAAAGCCTATCTATTCATCTTCCAACGGAAGGCTTTGTTACTTTAATGTTTTTCCAAAGATAAATCGGCAACATATCGATCATAAATCTTTTGCAGCTGAATCGTGACAGGACCAGGCTTTCCATTACCTATGATCTGATCGTCAACGGTTACAATGGGGGAGACTTCAGCAGTGGTGCTGGTAAAGAAGATCTCGTCAGCGGTAAGCAGCTCCTCTTTCGTATAGGCTTTTTCAGCAATGGGAAGACCAAGTTCCCCTGCCAATTGAAAGACAAACTGTCGTGTGATTCCATTCAAGATGTAGTGATTGGCAGGATGGGTATAGATGGTCCCTTTTTTTACTATAAATACATTGGATGCACTGCCTTCTGTAATGGTTCCATTGCGATGTTGAATAGCCTCGATGGCTTTTGCTTCAACGGCTTCCTGCTTGGCCAGAACATTCGGCAAAAGATTTAAGCTTTTGATATCGCAACGGAGCCAGCGGATATCTTCAACCAGAATCGCTTTTCCGCCATTAGCCATTTGTGCAAGAGGTCTTGGCAACTCTCTGACATAAGCGGTAAGCACCGGTTCTATCCCTTGGGGAAATTGGTGAATTCGAGGAGCTACCCCCCTTGTGATTTGGAGATAGATAATTCCATCTATTAATTGATTGTTGGAAACCAGTTCCTTTAGTTTAAGATCTAATTCATGCAAGGAATAGGGGAGGGACATTTTAATTGCTTTTGCACTTCTTTCCAATCTCTCAAGATGTTCGGTCATTAAAAACGGTACCCCATTATATATTCTGATGACTTCATAAACTCCATCACCGAATTGATAACCCCGGTCTTCCACGTCAATATGTAATTCGTCCCGTTCCATGAACCGATCTTGATAAAGAATCATCGTAATCACTCCTCGTATGATATATTTGCCTTTTACTATGAAAACAGAAATCAATGATTTTTGTTCTATTGTACACCTATCATCGGCACTCGAAAAGTGAAAATGAAAAAAATTTGTCAAATCTCAAAGAAGAAGAAAACGGGTGATAACATGCGAAAATAAGAATTTTACTCTTGTTTTTATGAATTTTTTACCTAATTTCTATTTGACAAAATGAAAAAGTGTGTTCTCGAATACAATATATAGTATAAACGTATCAAATAAGACACTATATATTGATGTTTCCTTCTAAATATGGTATGTTAGTTCCGTAGCTCTTATCATACATACGAATTCCAAAAACATGTGGAGAGCACAATGTAAGGGCTCTATCTTTTTATGCTGGAGGTTGAGATATGGAAACATCAGTGAAAAAGTCTCAGCGGTTAGAAGGACTGAGTGAAAAGATTTTTCTCGATCGATATGCTCTGAAGGATTTGGATGCAGATCATGTTCAAACAGGGGACACTGTTCTCGTTTTGACCCATGATGATCCAAAGTTTCCGAAAAAAGAAGTCGGAGAAGTGTTGGAAAGAAATGGCAAAGAGGTAGTTATTCGCTTAAGAAGCGGACAGGTCGTCTCTTCCCAGCTTGAGAAATTGATTAAACCCCTTGAGCTTACCCCTGAAGAAATGTGGGACAGACTGGCAAAAGCCATTGCTTCGGTGGAAAAACCTGAAAAAAGAAAAGAATGGGAGAAAAAATTCCGGTATTTGCTGGAGGATTGGAAATTGGTGCCTGGGGGCCGCATCGCTGCCGGAGCAGGTGCCAGTGATGAACTTACCTTGTTTAACTGCTATGTCATCCCATCACCCCATGACAGCCGGGGCGGCATCATGAAAACCCTGACGGAAATGACGGAAATCATGTCCCGCGGTGGAGGAGTAGGGATTAATCTTTCTTCCCTCCGTCCCAGAAGGGCCCTGGTAAAAGGAGTCAACGGGTCATCCAGCGGTTCCGTTTCCTGGGGCGGTCTATTCAGCTATACAACCGGATTAATTGAGCAGGGTGGATCTCGCAGAGGAGCATTAATGCTCATGTTAAATGATTGGCACCCAGATATTCTTGAATTTATCACCGTCAAGCAGAATATGGGTTTAATCACCAATGCCAATCTCTCCGTATGTGTCGGCAATGACTTTATGAAAGCCGTGAAGGAAGATGGTGACTGGGACTTGGTATTCCCTGATACCTCCGACCCCGACTATGATAAAGTATGGGACGGCAATTTAAAGAAGTGGAAAGAACTTGGAAAAAACGTGAAGGTATATAAAACAGTGAAGGCAAGGGATGTTTGGCATACCATCATAGAATCTGCCTGGAAGTCTGCAGAACCTGGTGTGGTATTTATCGATTACTATAATGACATGTCCAACAGCTGGTACTATAATCCCATTATTTGTACCAATCCGTGTGGAGAACAAGGTTTGCCAGCATGGGGGGTTTGTAATTTATCCTCCATCAATTTATCCCAGTTTGTGAAAGATGGAGATGTGGATTGGGACAAATTAGGTGAAGTTGTTGCCCTGTCCATTCGCTTTCTGGACAATGTGATTGATGTGACCCCATATCATTTTAAGGAAAACGAAGAAAATCAGAAGAATGAAAGGCGGATTGGATTAGGGACCATGGGATTGGCTGAAATGCTGATCAAATTAAAGATTCGCTATGGAAGCCCTGAATCCCTGTTATTTTTGGACAAGCTATACAACTTTATTGCAAAGAAAGCTTATTTGGCCTCTGCCGAATATGCAGCAGAAAAAGGATCTTTTCCCAAATTTGACAAGGAGAAATTCTTACAAAGCCGGTTTGTGCAACAGTTTGATGATGAAGTGAAGAAAGCGATTGCTGAGAAGGGAATTCGAAATGTTACTTTGCTGACCCAGGCTCCTACTGGCAGCACCGGAACGATGGTGGGGACCTCTACCGGAATTGAGCCGTTCTTCGCCTTCGAATATTTCCGTCAAAGCCGCTTAGGTTATGACAAGCAGTATGTGCCTATTGCTAAAGAGTACCTGGAAAAGAACAATACTGATGTGTTGCCTGATTATTTTGTATCTGCGATGGATTTATCAGCAGAAGATCATATTCGTGTTCAGGCCGCTATTCAGCGCTGGGTGGATAGTTCCATTAGCAAAACAGCCAATGCCCCTGCTGATTTTACGGTGGAGGATACCAAGAAATTGTACGAATTAGCCTTTGAGCTTGGATGTAAAGGGGTAACCATTTACCGAGATGGTAGCCGTGACATTCAGGTGCTGAGCAAAGAGGAGAAGAAGGAAGTGAAAAAGGAAGGGACAAAGGGAACAACCAGTGAGTCTGTTAAAGCAGCAACCATACCTCCTCAGGTAGAAAAAGAATATCGTCGTCGTCCGTTGAAATTATCGGGTGCCACCTATAAAATGAAAACGCCATTGGGTAAGGCATATATAACAATCAATGATGTGGATGGAAAACCCTTTGAAATTATGATTAATGTCGGAAAGGCAGGAAGTGATGTATTTGCCATGTCAGAGGCTTTAGGGCGAGTCTCCACCTTGTTTCTCCGCTTTGGAGAGTTGCCGGATGGAAATAAAGCACGCCTTCTCATCAAACATTTGAAGGGAATAGGCGGGTCCGGTGCCGTAGGATTTGGACCCAATCGGGTTGAATCTATAGCCGATGCCGTTGCTAAAGCTTTGGAAATGCATATGGATGGGGAGAACCCCAATGGTTCTATTGCCGCTACGACTCAGTCGTTTATAGACAGCAGACTCACAGAAAATAAAAGAAATGTTTTGGAAGAGGATGATGAACCGGATGGGTTGGATTTATGTCCGGAGTGTGGATCTGCTTCCCTTATAGCTGAAGAGGGATGTAAGCATTGTTCTTCCTGCGGATATTCAAAGTGTTAGTATTTCGGTTCAATAAAATGCTAAAGTCCAAGTGTAGGTAATGCTTGGACTTTTGTTTTTTAAAAGTCTACTGGCAGACGGGTTCGTAATATGCGACATTAATACCGGTGAGGGAATAAATCCCAAACATTTTTGGATCAAACAGCAGACTATAATAAAATTTATTGGTATGATAATAGGAAAATACCGATAGGGGGAACCATATGAACACGAAAGAATATCATCACATTCTCTTAGAGATTGACTCTCCAATTGCTTATGTTACGATGAACCGTCCAGATAAGCGAAATGCTCTCTCCATTGAACATATGCAAGAACTGATTGATTGTTTTAACATGCTTGGTGGAAGCAAGGACGTGTCAGTGGTTATTTTGCGCGGAAGCGGTCCCGCTTTCTGTGCAGGGCATGATTTAGGAGAAATGGTAAACCAAACCCCTGGATTTTACCGCCATCTCTTCGATGTTTGTACAAGGATGATGGAAACCATACAATCGATTACCCAACCGGTTATTGCACAGGTTCATGGTATTGCAACGGCAGCTGGATGCCAATTGGTTGCCACTTGTGATTTGGCTATTGCAGCAAATACTGCTAAATTTGCTACGCCTGGTGTGAAAATAGGTCTTTTCTGCTCTACGCCTATGGTTGCATTATCAAGGGCAGTCGGTCGGAAGAAGGCCATGGAAATGCTATTGACAGGTGAACCACTTTTGGCAGAGGAGGCAATGGCAGCGGGATTGATTAACAAAGTAGTGCCAGAGGAGCAATTGGAGGCGGAAACAAGGGATATGGCAATGAAAATTGTCCAAGCCAGCCCATTTACCGTAGGGATTGGCAAGCAAGCCTTTTATAAACAAATTGAAATGCCTCAGCATTTAGCCTATTCTTATGCGAAAGAAGTGATGAGCTTAAACGCTACTGCAGCTGATGCAGGTGAAGGAATTTGTGCTTTTCTAGAAAAACGTCCTCCCCAGTGGAAAGGATGCTAATCAGAAGGAGTTTGTTCTATGCACTACATTGTCACTGCATTGTATAATGAAGCCAAATCAATCATCCATCATTTTCAGCTAAAGAAGATTCCATCTTCTTCAAAGTTCCAAATTTTTGGGAATGATGAAATAAAATTGGTGGTCAGCGGTGTAGGAATGCTTTCCTCGGCCATCGCAACAACTCACCTCTTAACTTTATACAGGCTAAAACATAATGAACAAATGAATGACAGTATCATAAATATTGGAATTTCAGGGGCGGTTCAGGATCACCTTTCCATCGGAGAGCCAGTCTTGGTTCACAAGATCATGAATCGGGCGACCGGTAAATCTTATTATCCGGATATTTTGATTCAACATGAGATGAGAGAGGGAGTGCTGGAAACCTTTGCCCATCCGGTGGAGAAGAGTAAATTTTTTACAATTACCGGTGATCTTGTGGATATGGAAGGGGCTGGTTTTTTTGATGCGGCTTCTTCTTTTTTGCCTCCTCACCATATTTATTGTGTAAAAATTGTATCGGATTTCCTTGAGCCGATGGCTCCTTCACAGCAAGAAGTTGCTCAACTCATTGAGAAAAATATTCCCGCTATTGCCCAATTAATTGAACGGAGCAAACAGCTTCACCAAAACAGTAAAGAGACATTAAGCGAAGAAGAAAATAAACTGCTATATGATATTAGTCGAAACCTAAGATTAACGACTACTCAAACCCACCAGCTATACCAATTGGCAAAGCAATATAAAATCAGAGAGAATCTGAACTTGGATTTTTTGAACCCTTTTTATCATATACAGGTAAAAACCAAGACAGAGGGGAAGAACTATTTTGAACAGATCAAAGAGCATCTTATTCATCCCTGATTTTTCTCACATCTATATTGAAAAAAGGATTAAGTCCCACCCCTTAACCGATCAAATCCTTCATCGGTTTCCTGGGGCCATAAAAATTGAAATTGACCACTATAAAGATATATTTAACCGGCCGAGACAAAATTTTTTTATCCAAAAAAATACCCAAAAGCTTATTTTGGCTGAAAAAAAAGATCAACGGATCTATCCTGGAGCAGAGGTTTGTCACGATTTCGGGAATAAGCATTTCTACTATACTTCTTCCATTTTAAATTGCATATACAACTGTGACTACTGTTATCTTCAAGGAATGTTTCCATCCTCCAATATCGTGATTTTTGTTAATATCGAGGATTTTTTTTCAGATGTGGAAGCCCTTTTGGAAAAGCATCCGGTATACTTGGCTATTTCCTATGATACTGATCTTCTTGCCTTTGAGAACATCGTTTCTTTTACGTCCAAGTGGATCAATTTTGCCCAAAACCATTTTGATCTAAAAATAGAAGTTCGCACGAAAAGCGTCAATTACTCTGCTGTTCAGCATCTTCCTCCATCGGAAAATGTCATATTGGCATGGACAGTATCTCCCGATGAGGTTATAAAAAAATATGAACCAAAAACTCCTTCTCTGAATGGCAGATTGCAAGCGATAAAGAAAGCGATGAATGATGGGTGGAAAGTACGGCTTTGTTTTGATCCTTTACTTCATATTAAGAATTGGCGGCAGCATTATAAAGAGTGCATAGACAGGACATTTGTCATGCTTCCCCCCGACAAAATTGAAGATATCAGCATTGGAGTTTTCCGTATGTCCCGTGAATACCTTAAGAATATTAGAAAAAATAGAACAGACTCCGCACTGATATACTACCCCTTTGAATGTAAGGACGGAGTATATCAATACCCTGATCATATCACCCGGCAATTAATTGAATACGTATTTCAACTGTTATCTTCCCGTTTTCCTTCGGAAAAGATTTATATATAGTATTCTGTTGAGAATTCAGGAGAAATGAAAGGGAGAAATAAAGTGAAAACTGCGATTGTGACAGGGGCTTCATCGGGTATCGGCCTTGCTATATCCACAAGATTGATGAAGATGGGATATCTGGTTTATGGTTTAGCCAGGGATTTTTCTAAGACCGATATAGAAGAGGGTAATTTTATAAAAATAGTGTGTGATATAACCAACACCTCTCAGCTGATTAAAACCGTCAAGGACATAAAAGAACGGGAGAAAGATATTTTTATCCTGGTGAACAATGCAGGAGTTGGTTTTTTTGGACCCCACGAACAGCTTAATCCTAAACAAATCGAGATGATGGTCGTAACCAATCTGCAGGCACCGCTGATAATAACCCAGCTCTTGCTCCGGGAAATCAAAAGGACAAAAGGATTTATTATTAATATTTCTTCCATCACGGCTAAAAAATCGAGTACCCATGGCTGTGCCTATGGAGCAACAAAAGCCGGTCTTTCTCATTTTGGAACTAGTTTGTTTGATGAAGTAAGGAAAACAGGAGCGAAAGTGGTTACCATACATCCTGACATCACGCAAACTTCCTTTTATGATCATTTGGATTTTGAACAGGGGGATGATCCGGATTGTTTTATTACCCCTGAGTGTGTAGCAGATACCGTTGAGCTGATATTATCCCAACGGGAAGGTACTGTTGTCTCGGAGCTGACCATTCGTCCTCAAAAACATATGATCAAGAGAAAGAAATAAATCTTGTACGATCCACTGGGAAGCGCTATTTGTATGATAATGCCTGTTTCCCAAGGGAAATCCAGGCCCTTTCGAAGGATTGCTTGTTGACCCTTCTGGCTTTGATTCCAGTAAGGGGGTCATTCACGTAAACATATTTTTGATCATAGCCTACCAGAAGGACGGCATGTTCTTCCATGGTGGCTTTTATTTTTTGATTCCGATGGACCCAAAAATCCCATACTCTAGGTTCTTTAAAATGGGATGTTGTCCAAATGATAACAGGTTTACCTTCACTTACCTGATTTAAAATTTGATTAAAATCTTTCCCTGACAAATTGATGACTCTGCCAGGAAGGTATTGCTCCATTAAACTTTCCATCGGTTTGGCATATACGGCATATCCTTTTCTCTTTCCTGTAATGTCCCCCACAAATCCTTCATTTGGGTTTCCCCACTTTGCTACGTCTCCTTCTTTTTTTTGGACAATTGGCTCACTTTCTTTTTTTACTTTTGCAGCCAGCTCCAATTTATTCGCGTCAATATTCGCAAACTGAAGCAGCATCGCTAAGCTGGTTACCTCACAGCCATTTTTTAATTCCGGTTTTTGAGAGATAATGGGAATATCTAAAAGGATTTTTTCATGGCCCTTTATTTTTATTTTGTTGTTTAGATTTTCTTCCTGATTTTTCCAATTGTCATGGATGAAATCGGCCTTTATTTCCAGCTGATCAGAAGATGATGGAGGTTCTATCTGGTTTAATTGGACTGGATTCTGGATACACGCCGTAAGCAGAAAACATACTGTAAAAAAAATCATCCGCTTCATCATCATCACCTTTTTCTTCTGATTTCTCTGGGTAAAACTAAAGATTTATCAAGGATAGCTTGTCCTACCTATAGTTTGTACGCTAGAATGAAAAAAAACGCCATGAGGGGATGACAATGATTGGCATGGGAAATAACAAAGTTAGAAGCTTAGCAATACACCAACGATCAATGTATAGAATGAAAGGATGAAATCATATGGATGTGGGTAAAAGTATTCCGAATTTATTCACATTAAGTAATTTGACTAGTGGAGTTCTTTCTTTGACATTTATAATGAACGGCTTTTTTAAAGCGGCGGGATTTTTGATTTTACTGGCCGCATTTTTTGATATGTTTGATGGAAGGATTGCCAGAAAATTAAATGTCCAGACGGAGTTTGGGGTTCATCTTGATTCATTGGCAGATATGATCAGCTTTGGCGTTGCACCAGGATTGTTGGTCCACTCCATGATTGGTGGTGGGTTTTGGACTACCGTGATACTGATCTTATTTCCCATTACTGGTGCATTAAGATTAGCCAGGTTTAATACGAACCCAACCCGGGGATATTTTGTGGGGGTACCCATTACATTTGCTGGAGGATTAACAGGACTGTTAGCAATATTTGGATTTTCCAGTGTTATCTTATCTCTACTCTTGTCGGTATTGATGGTTAGCACGATAAGGTTTCCTAAAATTTAAACTATGGGAAAATACCCATCGTATTTTCCTTTTTTATTTTTTATAAGGATATGGGCAAATGTCACGATCGTGCCAGGAAGAACTTTTTCGTACATCTGCCCGTATGATATAGGAAACTTACGTCAGGCGATTCTGATAAATAAAGGAGGCGCAGATAAAGCCAGCTCGTTAATCTCTGACATATATGATTTGATCTGTGCGAATATGAACCGGTTTCCCGTCATCCAAAACTACAATGTGATCTGAGTAGACGGCCTTTAATGTTCCTGTGATGGTATCACCAGTCGTGCTAACGGTAATCACCCTGTTTACTTTAGCGGATAAATGTTTTAAAAATGGATCCATAAATTCTTTGGGTTCAGGTTTTGGTTTAAGCATGGGATACTCTCTGTTTAACTCTTCTCTTGTATTTGTGGATGTCTTTAAGACACGATAGGGATAATAGGGGTTGTAGTAATACATACCAATAACACTCTCCTTGTAGTAATTTATTTTACTGACAAATTCAATTTATGTTGAAAAAAATCGAACGTATTAATGAAAGGGCCTAATTATTGACAAGATAATCACCTAATTTTAATGGAATAAATGGACAATTTTCATTAAAAATAGTATGATCAGTGTATCCGATTCTTTGGGGGGTGAATCTCATGCCTACGCCAAGTATGGAAGACTATTTGGAACAAATTTACAAGCTTATTGATGATAAAGGATATGCCAGGGTATCTGACATTGCTGAAAATTTAAATGTGCACCCTTCATCCGTAACCAAAATGGTTCAAAAACTAGATAAAACAAAGTACTTGATTTATGAAAGATATCGTGGACTCGTATTAACTCCAAAAGGGATGAAAATCGGTAAGAGGCTTGTTGATAGGCATAGCCTCCTTGAGGAATTTTTAAAAATCATTGGAGTGAATGAAGAAAATATATATAAGGATGTAGAAGGAATTGAGCATCACTTAAGCTGGGATGCCATCACGTGTATAGAATATCTTGTTCAATACTTTCAGGAAGATCCAAGCCGCCTTGAAGAATTACGAAAATTAAAGGAACTGGATGAAAATAAAGAGGGATAAAAAAGTCGCTTATTGCGGCTTTTTTGTTATAGGTCAAACCTTCACCTTCTATATATAGGATATAGGATAAGGAGGTGAAGAAGATGCTGGCAGACGCAGTTTTTGAAGGGGGTGGTGTCAAAGTCCTTGGGTTCTTGGGCGCGATCTCCATATTAGAACGGGAAGGTTATCAGTGGAATCGGTTGGCAGGAACATCAGCAGGAGCTATAATTGCCTCTCTCATTGCAGCAGGTTATACGGCAAGAGAAATAAAGGTAGAGATGGATCATTTAGACTTCAAAAAATTTCGGGACAGATCCGTATGGTTTTTGTTTCCTGTGATTGGACCTGGCATAAGATTTGCGATTAGGAAGGGTTTTCATTCCGGAAATTACCTGAAACAGTGGTTGGAAGTCCGATTGAGGAAAAAGGGGATTGTAACCTTTTATCATTTAAAAGAAGATAAGTTGAAAATCATTGCCTCCGACATTACTAGGGGAAAAATGTTAGTAATGCCTGATGATATAAAGGACTACGGGATTGATCCACACAATCTGAAGGTGGCGGACGCCGTTCGAATGAGCTGCAGCATCCCTTTCTATTTTGATCCGGTACAAATCATGTCTCAGAACAATGAGAAATGTTTTATCGTTGATGGCGGAGTATTAAGCAATTTTCCCGTTTGGATATTTGATACCGACAACATACCCAAATGGCCAACCATTGGCTTTAAATTGGTTTCTCCCAATGAAGGGAAACCGGCGAAGATTAGGGGTCCCCTTTCTCTTTCCCATGCCATTATCAATACCATGCTGGAAGCCCATGATATGCGACACGTAAAGCATAAACATGCCATTAGGACGATATTTATTGAAACAAACCACGTAAAAACCACTTCATTTGACCTTACGATAAAGGATAAAAAGATGTTGTATCAGTCGGGTGAAGAGGCTGCTAAGAAATTTTTAAGTGAATGGAATTTCACTTCATATGTAGAAGGTCTTCGAAGAAAAAAGGAAGGATAATTTATCCTTCCAACTTTTTTTGTTTCTTCTTATCTTTATTGCCTTCAATGACACGAAAGGGAAAAGGTGCATTCCTTACCTTTTTCTTCTTTGGTTTTTGGTGCCGAGGGAGGTGTTTAGAGGGGATTTTGGCATATGGTTTACCTTTTCCAATAAAATGTTTAATAACAAAGTAAAGAATAAAAGCAAGTCCCACATAAACAAGAGTACCTATAGGATTTTCTCTCAATTTCTCAAAAAAACCGACAAAAACCAAAAAGAATAACAAAAAAACGATACCCCTCTGCAATTGGAACATTCTTTCACTCCTCCCTAAGGTTGTTCAACAGGAAGATTTATAATGGTTCTATTAATGGCACATGCCAATATTTTCGTCTGAATCGGCTGGGGACTGTTTTAAAAGTTGTTCATCCAGTTCCCTCATCTTTTGAAAGGATGCAATAGCCACTTCTACTTGATAATCATCCGGTTCTTTTGTGGTCAGTTTTTGCATCCAAAGTCCCGGATATCCCAGGAATTTAAGAAGGGGAATTTCCCTTAATTTATTGGTATACTGCAGTGTTTCATAAGAAACTCCGATAACTACTGGCAGCAGTACAATCCGCTGAATGATTCTTTCCCAGATGGTGTCATAAGGAAAGAATGAATAAATGACTACCCCTACCAATACCGTGAACACGATAAAACTACTTCCACATCGGTAATGGAGGGTAGAAAAGCGTTGAACATTCTTTACTGTTAATTCTACCCCTGCTTCGAAGGCATTAATCACTTTGTGTTCTGCGCCGTGATATTGAAACAATCTTTTGATCAATGGTGTTTGGGATATTGAAATAATATAAATTAACAGTAGTCCGATTTTTATTGCCCCTTCTATGAGATTGCGAAGAATTAAGCTTTCTACCCATCGGTCAAAGAAGGTGGCCAAAGCGGCAGGGACCACTGTAAATATTAATTTTCCAACGATAAGGGAAAGGACTCCTATGGCCGCTACGCCCAAGATCATGGTTAAAGTGGAAGGTTTGCTGTTTTCCGCCACTTCATGATCTTGCTCGGGATCAACATCATACCTCTCTGCTGCAAAATTTAAATGTTTGGATCCATTTGCACTAGCTTCAATGAGGGCAACTATTCCCCGAATAAATGGAATTTTTTTAAGAAATGCCAATCTTTGATTTGGTTTTTTTTCTTCATAGTAATAATCGATTTCATGGTTCTTTCGACGAATGGCAGTCACATATATTTTTTTTCCGCCAAACATGACGCCTTCAATAACCGCCTGCCCTCCGTAATTTACGTTTTTATCCATGGTGAATCACCTGCTTATATTAATGTTTAATAACTTTATATCTCTATTTTACATGAAAATTTTCAAACATACTACAAAGGAAACTTATTTCATGTGGCGGATTTATATAAGAATGAAACTAAAGAATTTACTAATGTCAACCTTCAAGTTTGCGCAAAATTATTATTATTAAGTATCAACTATGGAAAAAAATTCTTGCAAATTTAGGACAATCATGTAAGAATTGAATATGTGAAAAAAATATATAGAAAACATGCAGATATTGTGAAGGGGGTGAAACGCTTGAAACGCACTCTATGGTTAGTCGTATTATTGGGAGCTTTGATGCTGATTCTTGCTGGTTGCGGCAATTCAGACAAAGCTGAAGAGCCTGCCAAGGAACAACCTGCACCACAAGAACAGGCAGCACCTGCAGCTGAGGTGGTTGCTAAGGGTGAAGAGGTATACAAAGCTTCTTGTTCCGGATGTCATGGACAAAATCTTGAAGGGTTAGTAGGTCCGGCATTGGATAAGGTTGGAGCAAAATATTCATTGGATGAAATTAAAGGAATTGTAGAAAAGGGAACGGACAAGGGGATGCCAGGTGGTCTGGTTAGTGGGGACGACTTGGATGCAGTTTCTGCATTCCTTTCTACAAAGAAATAATTAATATAAAGGATATTGGTATATAAAAGATAACAGCCATTGGGGTTGTTATCTTTTTTTTCTATACAAGCATCAATTAGTATCTTTCGCTGCATAATAAGAAGTGAAAGAAGGAGTGAATCGGATGGTAGAACAACCCGTGAACAATACGATAAAAACCAACAAAAGAATGCTATCTGCGATAAGCATTGGTTTATCAGGGGGGATTTTGTGGAATTCCCTTGACTATTTATTTTCGATATTTCAGTTTACCAAGGTAGGTCCTTCCGTCTATGCCAAATGGTTTGGGTTGGATCTCTACGATACTTGGTTAAATCAGATAATAGGAATAGCAATAGCTACTTTATTCACCGTGTTTATAGCCGTTGTATATGTCTATTGGTTTACCTGGACAAAAAAAATATGGGGAGGCATAGGACTGGGAGTAATCCTTTGGGCCCTTTTTTATTTTGTGGTCAGTCCTTTATTTGATTTAACAAAACCTTATTTCACATTAGGATGGAATACGATTACCACGGAATTTTGTCTGTTTCTGCTTCAGGGGGTATTTGTTGGATATACTTTATCTGTTGAGTTTAACGACGAGGAAAAGAGGAATAAATGATCGGAGTAATCAACTGTTCAAAGAGCAAATCTTATGATAAAATAACTTGGAAAATTGACTTATTTCGGGGGTTATATACATAAAGGGTTCTGAGGAGGAATAAGATGGAAAGTCGTTTGAAAAGATTGCGTACAGCCATGGCGGAGAAGGATATTGATGCTCTCTTAATCACAAATCCAACGAATCGGCGATACATATCTGGATTTACAGGTTCCGCGGGAATGGTTTTGGTTACCCATAATGGTGGTTCCTTTATTACCGATTTTCGTTATGTTGAACAGGCAAAAAAACAGTCTCCCCATTTTGATATAATAGATCACCAGGGAAAAGTGATAGGAACCCTTCTTAAAGAGCTTCAGCGGTTAAAAGTGAAAGGGATGGGATTTGAACAGACCGATGTGACATACGATACATATCTTACTTTTCAAGATGGTTTGGAAGGGATTCATCTTGTCCCGACCGAAGGAATGGTTGAAAAATTGCGCATCATTAAAGATAAGAATGAACTGGATATCATTCGTGAAGCGGCTAAAATTGTCGATGATGCATTTTCTCAAATAATAAAGGAGATTAAACCGGGAATAAGAGAGAAGGATATTGCCTTACAATTGGAGATTTTGATGAGAAGAAACGGTGCGTCTTCTTCCTCCTTTGATATTATAGTGGCCTCTGGAATTCGTTCTGCTTTACCTCATGGAGTTGCCAGTGAAAAAATCATTGAAGAAGGAGACATGGTCACCCTTGATTTCGGTGCAAAATATAAAGGATACTGTTCAGACATGACAAGAACCGTTGCCATTGGCAATCCATCGGAAAGATTGGTGGAAATCTATGAAATCGTCAAAGAGGCCCAAAGATTAGGGGTGCAGGGAATTCGCTCCGGATTAACAGGGAAAGAAGCCGATGAATTGACTCGCAAGTACATAACTGACAAGGGTTATGGAGAATACTTTGGTCATGGAACTGGTCACGGCATCGGGCTTGATATTCATGAAGAACCAAGACTCTCACTAACAGGTGAAACCGTTCTTCAGCCTGGAATGGTTGTGACCGTTGAACCTGGTATATATATACCCGGATTAGGCGGCGTACGCATTGAAGATGATGTGATTATTACAGAAGAGGGAAGCGAGATCATCACCCATTCTTCAAAAGACTTAATAAGATTAGGATAAGATTCAGGAGGAAAGCAATTATGATTTCAGTAAATGATTTTCGTACAGGATTAACCATTGAAGTGGATGGAAGTGTCTGGCAAGTGATTGAATTTCAGCATGTAAAACCTGGAAAGGGTGCTGCTTTTGTACGCTCAAAGCTGAAGAATTTAAAAACCGGCAGCATTCAGGAGAAAACCTTCCGCGGCGGGGAGAAAGTTTCCAGAGCAAGGGTTGAGACACGCCTTACCCAGTATCTATACAATAGCGGTGATGAATACACGTTTATGGATATGAACACTTATGAGCAGTTTACTTTGTCTGCTGCCCAACTGGAGAAAGAAAGGAAATTCCTTAAAGAAAATATGGAAGTCCATTTGGTAACCTATCAAGGAGAGATTATTGGTATTGAACTGCCGAATACTGTAATTCTTGAAGTGGTGGAAACAGAACCGGGAATTAAGGGAGATACGGCTTCTGGCGGATCAAAACCCGCTACATTGGAAACTGGACTTGTGGTTCAAGTTCCATTCTTTGTCAATGTCGGCGATAAATTAATTGTTGATACCAGATCTGAACAGTATGTGTCAAGGGCATAGGATAGCTAGCCGTCGCTTATATTCCCAGTAAAACTAAAGAATTTATACAAGGCCCTCAAAAACATCTGGGTATTTCCAAGGTGGAGTCAGTTTGAGGGCCGTTTCTCTTTCTTCCCGTTCTTTTATCCTCTTCGTTGAATGCGAACTTGAAGGCTGTCCTGTAAATTCGTTAGTTCCATCCACCCATATATTTGGAAGATAAGTGGTGGTAGGCTCCACAAAACGATAAATAAAAACCGCGGGAAGGGACCCGTGCTTTTCCTTTTATCTGACCAGCAATTGATACACTTTAATAATCAGGGCGGTTATTCCTGCTGCCATTAATGGGCCGACAGGAATTCCGCGTAAAAATATGATCCCAAAGATAGACCCGATGACCAGACCAACAATTAATTGTGGATCCATTTTTAATAAATCAAGACCTTTGCCATTCATATAAGTTGCGACTGCTCCTCCGAAAAATGCGGCTAACCCCATAAACGTAGTAAAAAGAGGAGAAACTTCTTTCCAGGTAATTTTTCCATTGGCAAAGGGGACTAAAACAGCCATGGTCAAAAATAGGAGTCCCAACTCTAGACCTCTTCTCTCGACGGCAGGGAAAAATCGTTCCAGGGAAGTAAGCTTTAAAATTAAAAGAATGCTGGCAGCTGTAGCAATGATGTGTGATCTCCCTAACAATCCGATAATGATTAAGATGATTAGCATGATTTCCCCAGCCATTGACTACGCTCCTCACGAGATGTACTTTTTAATATCACCTTATGAGAAGGGATGGACAAATATTCTATCCTTTTGGACAATCGGAATAATAGGGAAAAAATTTTCTTGTGAACAAAATATAATATCCTGTTCGTATCCCATCTGGCACAATCTTTTTCCGGTAGTTGAAACCATTAAACGTTCCTTGATGTGATTTTGCTCGAATAAATAAGCAGACATCATGGCTCTTGCAAAATCACTGATTTCCAACCTGGAATCAAGCAACGATAATTCATGGACAAGTGCTCCTGCCGCCAATCCATCTTCGATGGCAAACTCACCTCTTGTTCCTGCACATAGGAGAGTGACATGATTTTGATGAGTTGAGATAAAACGGGCGATTCGTTGAAGGTTAACAAAACCGGCGATTAAGGTCATGCTGGATTTATCAACCTTTTGAATAGCCTTTGTTCCATTTGTTGTGGAGATCACCAGTGTTTTATTTTCTAAGTTTGACTGATAAATTTCTGTTGGCGAATTATTAAAATCAAATCCGGGGATTTTTTTGCAGTATCTTTCACCGGCAAAGAAGTAATTATCATGTCCTTCAAGCATCTTGGCTTGACCCAGGGTTTCAACCGGGATGACACATTCGCACCTCCTGGCCAGAGCCGTAATGATTGTAGTAGACGACCGAAGAACATCAATGATAATGACGGTTTTATTCAGGATATCTTCATGCTTTACCTCATTTACGGTAGCAATAATATCAATTCTCATCTGCTCTCCCTCATTTTTATTTGATGATTTTAAAACATCCTAGGGGAGGGTTTGATATTGGATAAATGTATCGGATCGCAAGCCCCTTCTCAATGATTCCAACGAGTAAACATCATGGGGAAGTATATTTCCTAAATTTACTTGTGAACCGATATTGCGAATCAACTGTACCTGCTGTTTTTTCTTTGGCGCTTCCCAGATCAACAGTTCGGCATAAGGGAAATCGTTCACGATCTTATGAATTAGGAGGTCCTCTGTATTACCGCTTTTGTCGTAAATTCCCACATTTTCACCTGATTCTCTTCCCTCAATGATTACATAAGAGGCCCCGGCTTCAATGTCTTCTTCTACGGTTCTTTTCATATGGTGTATGTCAATTTTTGATCCATCCGCTTTTTTTCCATATTCGGTTAGAACTTTTAGTCCTTTTGATGCGGCCTGTTTAATCAAATCCCTTCGTTCTTCCTGAGAAAGATAAATGGTTCCATCTGATATCTCAACTGAGGAAAAACCCAATGAAACAATATAGCCAAAATAATGATCCTGCTTATTTTGTTGCACGGCGACTTCTAAAAATGTTCCTCCAGGGGAAATCTCCACTCCATATTCATGGGCCAAAGCGATTTTTCTTCTGATGATCTCAATAGGATATAAGGCAGAGGTCCCAAATCCCAGTTTAATAAAGTCGATATAGGAACTAGCCATTTGCAGCAGATCCTTAAACTGATGAATTCCCATCCCTTTATCAATGATCATGGTAATTCCGGTTTGACGGGGTTTTTCTTGTCGGATTTGGGACGGGTCGATTAATGAGCGATGCCAAAAGGGTTCTTGATGCATGATTTCCCTCCTCTTTACACATTTGCAACAGTATCTTATGCATTTGCCCAAAGAGGGGTGATTGAACGGTTTAACTCCCCGCCAATTGACGTTTGCGGAAAAGGGATTTCGTTTTTCTTCCTTCCCCATTCATTTGAGAAGTTTGTTTTAAAAATAACAAAACCAGGATTGCCGTTAAAAAGGCTATTCCGGAAATGGACCAAAATAAGATCTGCTTCTTGTCCATTAAAGCTCCAAAAACAGGGGGGCCAACTGCCACGCCGATAAATCGCACACTGCCGTATAAAGAAGTGATCATTCCCCTTTCTTGGGAGGGGACCGCCGAGGTGATCATTGTATTTAAACAGGGAAGAACGAATCCGCTCCCAATCCCGCCTATGGTTAGCAGGGAAATCAGGAGGATATTATTGGAGATAAAAGGAACCAACGAACTGACAACTCCGACAGAAATTAAACCAATAACGATCAATATTCTCATGAATCCCCTTCTTTTTTGGATAAAGCTTCCTGTCCAATATGAGGTCAGACTCATCCCCAATAATGGAATGGCCAAAACCAGTCCTTTTTTTACGCCATTTATTTTGTATGTGGCTTCCAGGATATCAGATAAATAAAAAAGAACACCAAATAACACAAACAAGGTCACTGCTCCAGATAGAAAGGCAATACTCAGCCATTTCCCCTTATTTTTCCAAACTTTGATGATGGAATCCTTATATTGCTTCAAAGGTATCGGCTTTTTATTTTTATTTGGTTCTCTTATGAAAAACCAAACGGCTATGGCTGCAGGAATACATAAAATGGGAAATGCAAAGAAGAGGGCATACCATGTAATTAATGCAATCAATGATCCCAATATGGGACTCAGCACTTTTCCCAATCCATTGGATGCTTCAATTATCCCTAATATTTTGCTTCTTTCCTGGCTGGTAAAAATATCGCTGACTAATGCCATTGCAATTGGCGCCGTTCCGGCCGCACCGATTCCTTGAAGGACTCTGCCTGCCAAAATCCAGTAAAAAGGACTTTTTGTCAATAGTACGGCAGTTCCGGCGACGATTCCCCCAGCCCCGTATAAAAGCAAACTGAAGGCAATTATTTTTTTTCTTCCGATACGGTCTGATAAGATCCCGCTTAAAGGAATAATGATCCCAGCAGGAATTGAAAAAAGCGTAATTAACAGACTAACCTGGAATTGGGTTAAATCCAATGTTGACTTTACAGTTGGTAAAATGGGAATAATCATCGAATTTCCCAACACCATGATCAGGGGAATTGAGCTTAAAGTAAGGATGGTGGTTACTTTCGAAGATGATTTTTGACTGTCTTCCACAACGATTCACCTCTGTCCAGTCTAATGTCCTAATTTTCTCTTTTTCTTCATATTTTATATGGATGGTACTAAACTTACATGACCCGCAGGGTCACAAATTCGCATGAAAATAATTCCATCCAGTAGTTACCTAGTTACTGTATCATCGTTATCTTTCCATAATTGAAATTGAACAGGGGAATGGGTAAGTCGTAAATCTTTATGGTGGTAGCAATATCAGACCCCGCGAACTAAACGGACAGCATCGATCATTGAGCACAAATTCCTGTTGCTGCGAGCACGAATATCAAATTACTGTTTGTCTCTGATC
>NZ_JAKIHL010000021.1 GCF_021608135.1 Microaerobacter geothermalis | reverse complement strand
AATCAGAAGCATCTTGACACAAACGATAGGAATCATCGCTCTTCAACCCTAACCATATTTTGTAAGGCCTAGGGTTAGTTTTGTATTGTTTTTTTTGGTTCGTGCAACGAGTTAATTTTCAGGATAGAATAGGATATATCTAACATATTAGTCATTGGAGTGAACGATATGAACGTCATTATCCCAAGAGAACACGGTGGATGGGCCATGGTTATTGTCCCATTTTTATTGGGACTGGGCATTGGAGGATTCAATTTCTTTCAGATCCTTGCCTTTGTCGGAACAATTTTGGGCTATATAGGAATAACACCACTTTTAATGATGTTTCGCCAGAAAAAATGGGACAAGGAGCTATTGATGTGGATGTCCATATATTTTGGGGTTGCTTTTCTTTTCTGGCTTTTTCCGATCATAAAATTTCCCGGACTTATCTTAATGGCCCTTAGTATTATTCCCTTTCTTCTGATCAATCTCTATTTTGCAAAAATAAGAAATGAAAGAAGCGTGTGGAATGATTTTTTTGCCATTAGCGGGATGTCCATTGTTGGAATCATGGCATTTTATATTGGCACGGGAGAATGGAATGGAATTGTTTCCTTGCTCTGGTTCACCAACGTATTATATTTTATGGGAAGTGTTTTTCATGTGAAGAGTTTCATTCGAGAGAAAAACAATCATCCGTTT
The DNA here is from genome assembly GCF_021608135.1 of Microaerobacter geothermalis. NCBI lineage: Bacteria > Bacillati > Bacillota > Bacilli > Caryophanales > Bacillaceae > Microaerobacter > Microaerobacter geothermalis. The sequence goes on along the minus strand of NZ_JAKIHL010000021.1, from coordinate 50,700 downwards.
AAATGGTGGTCCAGGGCATATCATCTATTGATATTGCTGTTTCCGTTGGCTGTTCAGCTTCCGATGCTGTCCCTTTCCTTTGTTCCGTCAGCGATCAAGTCATGGGTCATTCCCCTTGATGTCCAATTTAAACCGATTCAAACGGGAATCATAGAAATTGTAAATTCCTTCTTGTTTGTGGTCATCACGATTTTCGTTTTTCGAAATTATTTGCTATAATGTGGAAGAAAGATGAATGAAGGGAGTTGTACCATGAGCTGGCAGTTGGAATTATTTAAAGAATTAACTGAGGCTCCAGGGGCACCTGGATTTGAAGATGAAGTCAGAAAGATCATGAGAAAGCATCTGGCTTCGTACGCAGATGAAGTGGTCCAGGATAATCTGGGAAGCATCTTCGGCAAGAAAACCGGGAATGAGAACAGCCCGACGATCATGGTGGCCGGTCATATGGATGAAGTTGGCTTTTTGGTCACGCAAATCACAGAAAAGGGGTTTATCCAGTTTCAAAATTTGGGCGGCTGGTGGTCTCAGGTGATGTTGGCCCAGCGGGTCCATATCATCACTCCCAATGGACCGGTAGAGGGGGTCATCGGATCCATTCCTCCCCATGTGTTAACGGATGAAGTCAGGAAAAAACCGATGGATATGAAGAAAATGTTTATTGATATCGGGGCAGACAGCAAAGAAGATGCAGAAAAAATTGGCGTTCGTCCAGGTCAGCCAATCATTCCGGTATGTCCTTTTAAAGTGATGGCCAATCCCAAAAAAATCATGGCCAAGGCCTGGGACAACCGTTATGGATGTGCTTTATCCATTGAACTGTTAAAGGAACTGAAGGAAGAAAAGCTTTCATGTACCGTGTATTCAGGAGCCACTGTTCAGGAGGAAGTAGGATTAAGGGGGGCGGCTACAGCTGCCGATATGATTAAACCGGATATCTTTTTTGCCTTGGATGCCGGGCCAGCGAATGATATTCCAGGTTCTGGCGAAGGGTTCGGAAAGTTGGGGGAAGGACCTTTGATGCGTATTTATGACCGGTCCATGATCTCACATCCCGGATTACGTGACTTTTTAATAGATACGGCAGAGGAAGAAGGGATTCCCTATCAATTTTTTGTTTCCCAGGGAGGAACAGACGCCGGAAGGGTCCATATGAGCGGAAAAGGGGTGCCATCGGCAGTGATTGGCATTCCGGCAAGGTATATTCACAGCCATGCGTCGATCATTCATTATGATGATTACGAAAATGCGAAAAAACTGCTGATTGCTGCAGTGAAACGTCTGGATAAGGATACTGTGAAAAGAATCAGAAGCAGATAGCGGTTTGAACCGATGGTTTATCAATAGGAAAGGCTGGATCATGATAATGGGTCCAGTCCTTCTTTTTTATACATTTAAGAAAGCTTAATTTCTTTAAAGGAAAAAAGTATAAAAAAAACTAAAGCTTTCGCTATTAAGTACGTGGCGATAAGCCAAGTTTTTCTAACAAGGATCGCGAAAGGATTTAATTTTTGCTATACTGTCTCCATATAATCATGATCAGGATGATCGAAGAATTTATCTTTTCTGATAAAGGAGTAGATTAGTTTTGAAACCCAATCAGACCATTTTAAGCATCTTTCATCTAAAAGAATTGCTAAGAGAATTTCGGGTGCTTATCTATACGGGAGATCCCTTGGGAGACTTATGGTTAATGGAAGAAGAACTTCGAGAATTATATCAAATGAAGCTGATTTCCGACATCCAATACCAACAGGGCATTCAGGTGATTCGTAAGGAAACCAAAAAACTGGAGGAATCAGGGTATTGAATGCTCCCATTCGTCTTCTCCCAGCATGTTTTTTGCTAAGGAAATGGTTTGTTGAAGGTGAGGTTCAATCTGATTCAAAAGAAGCTCTATTTTTTTAAGTGGATTAGAAAATGGAGATGAAGCTTCTGTTTGCACCTTAGGGAGGGTCTCTTTTAAAACCGTCAGGTATCTTTGTGACATGACTAAGCAGTGAATCAGGGTAAGTTTAATGGCTCTGGATTGATTCCCTTGAATATATCTCTGAAGGGATCCCCTCGCCCCTGTTCTTGCGTAAGTGAAATGGAATAAGGCTGACTCAAAGGTTGAAATATACGGAGACTGAAATGAAGCAACAACTAAAATCTGAGTCCAATAGGAGCATAGCAGTTCTGTGTAAATATCTCCCTGGTGCATATGGGAAATAATGGAGACTGATTGAGACTGACGAAACGGAAAAGGATAGGAATAAACCACATGAACACTCCCTTTCGGCAAAGTATGCATTCCTATAACTTGGCTAGCGGGCGTGTAAATCTCTAGTTCCACACTATAATCTATGAGAAAGTCAGGCAAAAGGATAATAATTGTGTTCCTTTAATATTTATTCAATTTACGATAAAATAGGGGCACGGGTATATAATTTTCGATTTAAGGAGAATGGAATATGAATCATGAAGAAGTAAAGCTGACCGAGACAATCAAAGGAAGATATAACAGAATTGCTCCCATTTTTGACGTGATGGATCGAATGATTAAAGAGGAATGGAGAAAAGACGTATTCTCCCTTGTCAAGGGACGGGTGCTTGAGGTTGGGGTGGGTACCGGTGCCAATCTTCCTTTTTATCCTGCTGACACAGAGGTAACAGGGATTGACTTCAGTCCCAACATGCTGAAATATGCCCGTCGGAAGCTGGAGAAGGGGGAGGGAATAAAAGCAAAAGTTCAACTTCTGGAGATGGATGCCCAGCAGATGAATTTTCCGGATAATACGTTTGATACGGTAGTGACTACTTGTGTTTATTGTTCTGTTCCGGATCCAGTTAAAGGATTAAAAGAAATTCGCAGGGTATGCAAACCGGATGGACAGGTGATCATGCTGGAACACATGAGGAGTGAAAATCCAGTTCTAGGCACGCTAATGGATTGGCTAAATCCCATTCCAGTCACTTTCTATGGAGCGAACATCAATAGACGAACGGTTGAAAATATTGAAAAGGCGGGAATGAAGGTGGTTCGGCAAAAATTTTTGATGATGGACATTATGAGATTGATGGAAATCAGTCCAAATAAATAAGAATTTTTGGTTCCGTCCATATAAAACAAGGGAAGGAGGAGAATAGATGGCCTCTTGGAAAGAGAAATTTACCCAAACTTTCACCATGATTTCGGCCACTTTTGCTTGTCTCGCTTGACTGCTTCCTGTATTGGTGATACCGCTCGGTCTGGGCGGGTCGATGCTGTCCACATTAGCCTTTTTTGCAAAATATCAGTGGTGGTTTATTGGATTAAGCTTTGTTCTTTTGGGATTGGCCCATTGGGTAACCTGGAGACGAAGGTCCCTTGTACACCGCAAGCAAAGAATCATATTATGGGTATCAACGGGACTTACTTTTGCCAGCTTTGGGTACTTTCTCTATTCTCTTGGATATTTTTGATCTTCGGTGCCATTTTCATATCCATAGGAAGGAGGAAACATTGTGAATAAAAAAACGTTCCTGATTTTTGCTTTGGTCCTTCTAGCGATCATTCTCGCCGGATGTGCCAATCAAGGTGAATCAACGGATCTGTCTGCTGCCAATACGAAGGTTCAACCCATTACGGCCGAAGAGTTGAGGGCACAATTGGATGCGGGTCTGGATGAAAATACGGTCATTGTGGATGTACGAGAGCCGTTTCTATACGAGGAAAACCATATTCCTGGGGCAATCCTGATCCCATTTGCTGAATTTGAAAAGGAATACGAAAAATTGGACAAGAATAAAAAAATTATCTTGGTATGCCATATGGGACCCATGGGAGAAGCGTCAGGACAATTCCTTATCAGCAAGGGGTATAAGCAAGTATATAACTTGGAAGGCGGAATGAGAGCCTGGGAAGAAGGGTAAACATGCTAGCGGTTGAACGTAGGAAAAGAATCATGGAATTATTATCTGAAAACGGCAGTGTGATGGTTACTGATTTGAGCCGGAGATTTAAAATATTCCGTATTTGTATAGGGATAGCTGCAATCGTAGTTGAGGGAGGATGAGGGCTTAGTGACAAATCATAAGTTGTATCACGAGGTTTTGGGGAAAAATGGTTCCCCAGTGGTGTTTATACCCGGTCTTGGGGGAACCACACGGTATTGGAAAAGCAGAGTTGAACATTTGTCTGCAGATCAAAAGCTTATTTTAGTCGATCCATTAGGATTTGGAAACTCTCCAAAGCCCTGGACTAAATATACTTTAGAAAGACATTTGACAGAATTACATTCGGTTATAGAGTGTCATGGGGAAGTCACTTTAGTCGGACATTCTTTAGGGACCATTCTAGCAATTGGCTATGCTGCGCGTTATCCCGATCAAGTGAATAAGTTAATTTTGCTCAGCATCCCATTTTACGGAAGCGAAAAGGATGCAGTTCATTATTTTAGGCAGCGGAATCAGTGGTTTATTACAAACTATACCATAGCGGCTCTAGCTTGTGTGTTTACCAGAAGAGTATTTGGTTGGATACTGCCATTCATTTTAACCAGTCTACCCAAAGAAGTTGTGAAGGATATGGTAAAACATACATGGCGTTCTTTCACCTCTACTTTGTGGGAAGTCATTTACCGGGTGGGTTTAGAAAAAGAAGCTGACAGGTTACCTGATCGAATTCCCGTCATTTGCATTCATGGAGACAAAGATCCCACGGCACCGCTTGAAGGAGTAAAAAAATTAATGAAAGGGCGTCCCAATTGGCAGCTTCATATTCTTCCCGAAGGCAATCATCATCCTCTCTTCAATAATACGGATTGGTGTTTACAATTTGTGATCGATAGCGGTTCCAAAGCTGAGCAGATGAAAGACTCTATTTATAAACTCATGCGCGAGAACTCTCCCGCCTATTAGACGGTGAGTGATAGCGCTTTTTCTTTATTTTTCAGGATATACTTCGATCTCTACGGCTCCAGTATTTCCTCCAGTACTATCCAGCACTTCGAAGCGAAGTGAGTTCGTGGTTGCCGGTTTATCTAAGGAAAAGTACTGTATTTGTTCGGCCCCTTTCAAAGAGAAAACACCTAGCTCCACTCCATCGGCATCTAATACCCGAAATCGATTAATTTCTGCACTGCTTCCCATTGTTCGAGTCCAAAAGCCAAAAGCCTTCACCTTATATTCGTTATCAAATCCGATATTAATCCAAGCATCATCTCCATCCCCTGCTGAGGACCATTCAGTTGCAGGATTTCCGTCAATCGCCATATTTGCCCCCCATTGTTGATCATTTGATACGTTTCCGTAATTGGAACTGACCCCTAAGATTTTTCCGCCGTTTTTTATATTTGCTATGTTGATTCCATTCGGCTTCTCAACCTGTTTATTTTCTATGTTGGAAATTATATCTTCTGAAGTCACAAAACGGTTCTCCTTGCTTTGAGATATTCTGCCATCTGACGTGCTGAAATTAATTCGGTAAAAATAGGATGTATTTGGTTCTAATCCGTCAATCACGTTATAATGTTCCCTGTGCGGACCTTCGGGCATACTTTCTACAGCTACACGCTGATATTTTCCTGATTCTGTTCCAATTAAAACCTGACAAAAACCCGGTTGATCCGTGGTAAAGTTTACAACTGTTTTCCCATCCTTAAATGAAAATCGGATTCCTTCCACGTTAAGTTGTCCGAGACTGGACTGCGAGAACATGGATAGTGACGCGAGATAGCTCGCTATGACTATGGCAGCAATGAGTATGATCCACAGATTTTTTTTCAATTTGATCACCTCTCTTTTGTCCGTCTTATCATGAAAATAACACTAATGATAATCGTTGCGACAGCTGTTAACTGAGCGGTTCTTAGATCGAAAAACGTGCGTAAACTATCTCCACGGAAAAATTCCAAGAAAAATCGAGCAAAGGAGTATAAAGTGAGCATCCATAGAAAAAGAAAACCTTCATACAATTTTCGCTTTTTCAGCATAAGTAAAATCCCCATAATGATTAAATCTGCTGTTGCTTCAAACAAGGCTGTAGGAAAAAGAGGGACAGGACCATTTGCTTTATAAGCTATTGAATCAGGCTGATAAATTACGCCAAAAACTTCTGAGGCAATTCCATAATCATCCCCAGCCATAAAGTCTCCTATTCTTCCAATTGCCATCCCAAGGATGAGTCCGGGAGCGATGATGTCGGCTAATGTCCATACAGGAATGTTCCGTTTTTTTGCAAACCAAATTCCAATAAGTATTCCCCCGAGAAGTCCTCCTTGAATTGCTAAACCGCCTTCCCAAATAAAAAATATTTCAATTGGATTGTTTACGTAGGTTTTCCAAGAAAAAATGACATACCATATGCGAGCACCTAATATTCCTCCAATTAATGCATAAACGACAAAGTCCAAAATGATTTCTGGATTGTAACCGTTTGCCTTCGCTTGTCGTTGGGCTAACCACATGCCCAGAAGTGCCGCTAATGCAATCCCTACACCATGTGTGTAGATTGGAATTCCGGCAATTGTAAATAATTTTAATCCAATCAATTCAATCTACTCCTTCCTTATAATTTCTTTTCATAGGACATTGACCTTAGGTTATCGTAGTTTTCATGTAGAAATAATAATAATTATCATTACCAGTTATGTTATCAAATTTTTATAACAAATACCTTAAATTAAGATTAAAAAAAGCATTCGTTGCGGTATATTCTGATTGTAGAAATATATTATCAAACATATCAGGAGTGTGAAAAAAATGACAATCTATCAATTAAAAATCTCTTTAAAAGGAATGAGGCCTCCCATCCGGATTATCCCGAGGAATTGTTTCAGTTTATCTGTTAATGGGAAAGCATGATGGGTAATGCAAAAAAAGCGGTGGGTTAATCAACCCACCGTCGCTCATTTTCTTTGCGAGCGGTTAGCCCATGCTTATCCATCCATTCCATTAGCGGAATCAGATTTTTCCGGGACAGTCCCGCAATCTCCTTCACATCTTGTACGGTAAAACTTGGTTGGGCAAGTTCTTTCTTTAGTTGGGCAATGGTATTTTCAATTACGTCCAGGGACAAATATCGATCATCACCAAAAGAAGTAATCACCTTTTTCCAAAGCAAATACTGGGTGACATCCTCATGGATGGAATTTGGAATCTTTTCTTGCGTCAACCAATCTTTCCATTTGGGAATCTCATAACCTATTTGAATGGTATGTTGGACAAAAGAGGTTAAGAGTTTTTCCATGTCTGCAGATGGTTGGGGAAGAAAGGATGGCAGGAAGACCCATTCATCCTCCGTTGACAGCTCACCTTTGTTTTCCCAATCCTGAAACAACCCTTGCCATTCTTTTTGGGTCAGCTTGGGGAAAAGCTCCGATTTTAATTTGGCCTTGCTGATGCCGCGCCTTAACGGATATGTTTTATGATACTCCTTTAACGATTGCAGGGTTTTAACCAGCCAATTTTGCCAGGTGCTTTTTGTGATTAACATACTGGACGGTTGAAGACTCCCTGTCCCCAGAACAATGATTGAATTATTTGAGATCATTGGCTGAAGAATTTCCTTCAACAAATCCCAGCTTTCTCCTCTTTCTTTCACCAGATTTTCTCCTGTAGTTATTCCTTCGGATTCTAACCGATTTAACAGAAGGGCAGATTCATCCCCCTGTTCTTTTTCTTTGAGCTGAATAATGGTTTTATCTCCGAATTTATGTTTTTTCGCGTAGGGGTCAATTATTGTCCCGCCTCCCAAGGTTGTGGCAGGAGTAGGACGTCGTATGATAAAATGATCTCCCTTTTTAGCCACAATTGGGTCTTTCAGCAGCAATTGGCACCATGTTTGCTCTCCAGGATCCAATTGATTGCCGTGAAAAAAAATGATGGTACCTAATACTTCAGAGGTTCCGATGTGAACCTTAACCAGAGACCTTTGTTTAAGGGAGAATGAGAGATGGGAAAGCATGGATAAAGATACATCCATTCTTTGAGTGGGTTGGAAGATTCCCTTTTCTGTAATGACATCCCCTCTATGAATTTCATCCACCTCTGCACCAACCAAATTGATCGCTGCCCTCTGACCAGAAAAAGCACGGTCAGTTCCTTTTCCATGGATCTGAATTCCCCTTACCCGAATAGGGATGGAGGAGGGGAGAATCATGTATTCCATTCCCAATTGCGCGATTCCTTCATAGATCGTTCCAGTCACTACTGTTCCATATCCTCTTAAGCTAAAGGCTCTGTCAATCGGCATTCTTAAAGGTCCCTGTGTGGAACGGGCAGGGATGGCGGATACCGTCTGTTCCACCTGATGCACCAGATTGGGAATACCTTCGCCCGTTTTGGCGCTTACAGGAATGACAGGGGAGTTTTCCAAAAAAGTTCCACGAACCTCATCTCTTATCTCCTCCTCAACCAGGGAAAGCCAATCAGAGTCAACCAAATCTGCCTTATTTAACACGATGATTCCTCGTTTCACCCCTAAAAGATGAAGAATGTCCAAGTGTTCCCTTGTTTGAGGCATGACTCCTTCATCTGCTGCAACTACTAATAAAACCATATCAATCCCGGCAACTCCTGCTACCATTTGACGGATGAACCGTTCATGTCCGGGTACGTCAATAACCCCAACTTCCATCCCATTTGACAATTGAAATGAAGCAAAACCGAGCTCAATGGAGATTTGTCGTTCTTTTTCTTCTTTTAAACGGTCCGTTTCTTTTCCAGTCAAGGCTTTGGTTAATGTGGTTTTTCCGTGATCGATATGCCCGGCAATCCCCAAAACATAATGGCCCGTTTTATTCAACATGGAGATCTTCCTTTCTGGGGTGAAGTTTTTTGGAATTAAGACTTTCAAGGGCTTTTATAAACACCTGGGCTGATAATTGAATCTCCTCATCTGGGATGGTTCTGAAATCAATGAGGAACTTTTCTTCAGAGACCCTGCCGATCAGGGGAGGGGACTGGCGCCTTAACTCCCTTTCCAGCCTGTAAATCGGATAGGGAAGAGAATGGATACTGACGAGGCAAGTAGGAATAGAGACACCAGGAAGAGTTCCGCCTCCCACTTCGGAAAATCCATCCTCCATTTCAATGGTTCCAGGTACCAGGGAAGAAACAAGGTGAATGAATTTCTGGCCCTTTTCTTTAATGGTTTCCCTCGTCATGAACAAGGAACGCAATGTGGGTATCTCTTTAACAGCCTTGTTGGGGTCCAAATATAATTTTAGCGTTGCCTCCAGACCTGCAAGGGTCATTTTATCCACCCGAAGTACTCTGGCCAGCTGATTTCTTTTCAAACGTTGGATGTATTCTTTTTTTCCAGCGATAATCCCCGCCTGGGGCCCTCCCAGCAATTTGTCTCCGCTAAAAGAAACAAGGTCCACACCTGCTTGGATGATTTCCTTTACGGTCGGTTCCTCTCCGATGCCATAGGAACGAAGGTCAAATAATACGCCGCTTCCCAAATCTTCATATACGGGAATTCCATATTCCTTGCCAATGGAAACCAATTCTTCGGCAGAGACAGAATGGGTAAAGCCAATGGTTTTGAAGTTGCTGGTATGAACTTTTAACAGGAGAGCGGTATTTTCTGTGATGGCATGGGTATAATCCCGGACGTGGGTTTTGTTTGTTGTTCCCACTTCAACCAGAAGGGCTCCGCTTTCAGACATAATTTCCGAGATGCGGAAGGAACCTCCAATCTCGACCAATTGACCTCTCGATACGACCACTTCCCTTCCTTTGGCCAATTCACGAAGAACAAGGAAAACGGCTGCCGCATTATTGTTCACTACCATGGCGGCTTCCGCACCTGTCAATTGACAGATGATCTGTTCAACATGGTCATGCCTGGACCCTCGGGTTCCCTCGTTTACCCGATACTCAAGATTGGAATAATATTTTGTAGCTTGTATCACGTGATTGGTAGCGACATCACTTAAGACCGCCCGTCCCAAATTGGTGTGCAAAACCACTCCGGTTCCGTTGATCACCCTTCTGAGGTGAGGTGAAAGTAAAGAATCAAGGTAGTTCATTAGAGAATTTATCATATCATCAACGGGTGGGATGGTATGAATGTCGCCGGACAAAATCTGCTGGCGCCAGTTTTCTATGAAAGTTCCTGTCATTTGGGAAAGGTAAGTGTGATTTAACTGCTGTTTTTCTGCCCATTCCTTCAGGTCAGGATGCTGCAGCAATGTATGTATCGCAGGCAATTTTCTTAGCAATTGTTTGGTTTCTGTATCCATGAATTGTATCCTCTTTTTCCATCAATTTATTATTTAATGTAATGGAGATTGTCATGAATCGCAAGTTTTTAAAGCATTTTTAAAGGCAATCCTTAGTAAATTATTTAGTTCCGTCCATATAGTTGAAAGACAAGTGGAGCAAAGAAAAAAACCCTATCTTTAAGGAAAGACAAGGATTTATTGGCAATAATCATCAAATCACAACAATGGACTGTATGTGGACAAATAGTTAAGCGGTTATAAATTTTTATTTTTTTCGATGTGATTTTATCATTACTTAGCAGAAGACTCCCATCTTCTATAGTGGGAGATGAATGCTGACTGATTACAAACAAATGTTCCATGACACCTTTTCTTATGGTATAATCCTCATAAGGAATATCTCCATTCGCATACCTATCAACAATGTCTAAAAGTTCTCGAACAAAATTGGAAAAGCTATTTTAAAGCGTTGGAAGACTATTCGTAAAATAGACGGAAATCTTTTGCTCTCACTTGGTTACATAAATCAACGAATTGCACACTACCAATCTATACGAATCAAACGACATCATATCCTTCAGAATTATCTCCATCAAGCAAGCAGAAAAATAATCGAGCTAGCAAAAACCTATCAAGTGGGGAAAATCGTCATTGGCGAGATCAAAGAGATCAAACAGCATAATCCAATAAAAACCTTTGTCCAAATCCCAATTCAACGCTTTGTACAGATGAATATTACAACAAAAACAGACGAATAGAGGGAGGACTATATAGTAACACATTTTAAAAAAGGGCGGGGAAGGAAAAGATGGGGAATCGCAGTTGGGACAAAATCATACTGGCTACACCATATCTGTATCAGCATCGGGGGAATTCCATTACGGCCAAACGCTTATTTCTGCATTTAAGTCAATTGGATCTGTCTGTAGAGGTTTTTCCTTATTTGGAAGGGGACTTAACCAGCGACCATTTCAAAGATCGCTTTTGCCAAAGCACAAACAATGAAAAAACCATCATCCATGTTCTAAATGGATACCGGTTTGCCCTTTGGCAGCGGGAGAATAAAATCCCTCCCCTGAAGGTTCCTTATCTGGTTACGATGACGGGAACAGACGTTAATTACGATATCTTTGATCCGGCAAAAAGAGAGATTATGAGACCTTTATTGGAAAATGCCCAATGGGTTACGGTCTTTATTGAAGAGCAGAAGGATAAAATGATTGAGCAATTTCCATCGTTGACCGATAAGGTAATCGTTATTCCTCAGGGGGTATGGATTTCATTGCCTGAAGAAAAAATAAAAGAAAAATATTTGAAAGAGAAAGAAGGAGATGTTCACTTCTTTCTCCCTGCCGGGCTGCGCCCTGTAAAAAATGTTCTATTTCCGTTAAAGCCATTTCAAAGACTGCATGAAAAATACTCCTGTATTAGACTGACATTGGCGGGAACCAAATTAATTGAAGATATCTATCGTCAAGTGAAAATGGCAGAAAGGATGTGGGATTGGTTCTTTTATGCCGGAGAGGTTCCCTTTGAAAAAATGCCGGAATGGTATTTGCAGTCGGATGTTCTTTTGAATACTTCCTTATCGGAAGGGCAGTCCATGGCAATTATGGAAGGGATGGCAGCAGGACTGCCTGTATTAGCCAGTGATATTCCTGGTAACCGAAGTCTTGTAGTCCATGGTGGAACAGGTTACTTGTATCAAAATGAAGATGAATTTTACCAACTGGCGGAAAGGCTAATCCTTGACCCTGAACTGAGGAAAAGTATGGGAAATAAAGGACGAGAACGGATGAACCAGCTACACAGTCCTTTAGATGAAGCGAAGCGGTATTTATATCTGTATGAAAGCATATGATCTTTTACGATAAGGGTGGAAACTTCAGGTGGATTGTTTTTACCACCTGAAGTCAAGTTTCGCCGCATAAGACGCGCCAATCTCTTTATTTTTCAACAATAATACATCCGGGATGATCCGAAACAACATGACCAATGATGGCCGCTTCTGAAATCCCCTTATTTTTCAGGGATTGAAGAAGGGATTCTCCTTCTTTTTCGGGCAAGGAAATCAACAGTCCTCCTGAAGTGACAGCATCGCATAAAATCAGTTGTTCTTCCAATGATAATGATGAGTCATAGGTCACACAGTTTTCAAGCCAATGATGGTTAGACTTGCTTCCACCCGGAATTACACCTTCTTTGGCTAACGAAAGGGATCTAGGAAGAACGGGAACCTGATGGTTCTGGATGACGATTCCCACCTGGCTTCCTGCAGCCATCTCCTTGGTGTGTCCCAAAAGGCCAAAACCGGTAATATCCGTACAGGAATGAACAGGGTAAGACTCCATGACTTCAGCAGCCGTTTTATTAAGGGTAGCCATGACGGACATGACCCGTTCCATCTCTTCTTCACTGAGTAGATCCTTTTTAATCGCCTGGGTTTGTATGCCAATTCCAATAGGCTTTGTGAGGATCAGCACATCTCCTGGTTTTGACTGGTTATTGGGAAGGATGCGCTCAGGATGTACGGTTCCAGTTACAGCCAGCCCAAATTTAGGTTCCTGATCATCAATGGAGTGTCCTCCTACGATGACAGCTCCTGCCTCTGCCACTTTATCTGCAGCACCTCTGAGAATATCAGCCAGGATGGACATTCCCAATTTTTTTACCGGAAACCCGACAATGTTAAGTACAGTGAGGGGTCTTCCCCCCATAGCATAAACATCACTTAATGCATTTGCAGCGGCAATTTGCCCAAACATATAGGGATCATCTACAATAGGTGTAAAATAATCAACGGTCTGAATTAAGGCCAAGTCTTCCGATATTTTGTAAACACCGGCATCGTCAGATGTATCTAATCCCACAAGAAGGTTGGGGTCAGCAGCCGTTTTTGGTAAATGGCGCAGCACCTGCGCCAGGTCCTCTGGACCAATTTTGCAGCCTCAGCCTCCTTTGCTGGAGAGAGATGTTAACTTTACTTTATCTTGTGACATGATATTGCCTCCTTTCGTTAACTAGTATACACTTCTTTACGGATATAGAAAATCAGTCCTATAATGGTTGCAGCAAAAGATTTGCGATGAAATTTTTTCAAATTCGTTCTATGCGGAAGGGTCATTCTATAAGTAGGTGAAAACATTGAATAAAGAAATTGATATTGAGCAAGCAATCCATTTAAATCATATTTTATGGGTGGATGTACGCTCTCCAGAGGAATTTAATGGGGCCACTATCCCAGGGGCCGTCAATCTTCCTATTTTTTCGGATGAAGAGAGGAAACAGGTGGGAACCGCTTATAAGCAAGTGGGTCCTGATGCTGCCAGATGGATGGCCATGGAACTGGTATCTCCTAAAATCCCATATTTCATGAAACGGCTTAAGGAATGGCTGGACGAGGGAAAACAACCCGTAGTTTTTTGCTGGCGGGGAGGAATGAGAAGTAAGTCCATGGTTACCTTTGCCGATTTGGCAGGATTACCTGTCTATCGACTGACAGGAGGATACAGAAGATACCGCCAGGTGATCCTGGACAAGCTGACTGCAGAATTGCTTCCACCCCATGTGATTGTGTTGCACGGAATGACGGGGGTAGGAAAAACAAAGATTCTTCACAAATTGGAGCAAAGGGGAAATCCAGTGATTGATTTGGAAGGACTGGCTAACCATAGAGGGTCTGCTTTCGGTTCCATCGGTTTGGGAAAACCGAACAATCAAAAAACCTTCGATGCCCTCCTGTTTGAGAAATTAAGTAGAATCAAAGATTCCCTATATGTTATTATAGAAGCCGAAAGCAAGCGAATCGGCCACATCCATTTGCCAGATTTTATAATGGATGCAAAAAGAACCGGTATTCACCTGATGCTTGAGGCTCCCATTGCCAAAAGGGTAAAAAGAATTATTGAGCAGTATATGGGGAATGAAGCGGGGGGCGAACATTTTAAAGAGAGGGTAACAGAATCATTTCGAGTGATTCAAAAAAGGCTTCCTGCCGAGGTTCAAAAAGAGGCTAAGGGAGCCATTGAACAGATGAATTATCATAAATTGGTTGAAATCCTGCTCATCTATTATTACGATCCTCGGTATGATTATTGCACCCAGCAATATGGGGGAGCCTTTATTCATATTGATGTAACAGAAATGGATGAGGGTGTCAAAAAAATAGAACAGATCATTGAGGAAAGGATCCCTATTCCAGTTAGTTAAAATTTTACAGAAAGGATGTTTTTTGTGACTAAAGTTAATGTGGACCATTCAAAATATGAAAACATACGGTTTGACATTCAAGAAGAAGATGTGATTTTAACACATATACTGGAAACCATTCCTTATGAATATCCGGGAAAACCGACCTGGGTAGAGATTCCCACCAATGAATTTACCTCGGTCTGTCCATGGTCGGGACTGCCTGATTTTGCAGATATCACGGTTTCCTATATCCCCAATGAAAAGCTGATTGAAATGAAATCCCTGAAATTTTATCTCACCTCGTTCAGAAATGTGGGAATTTACCAGGAGCATGCCACGAATCGGATTTTGGAGGATCTCGTAAAGGTTTGTGACCCCATCTACATGAAGATAGAAGCCTATTGGAATGCCAGAGGGGGATTGGGGACCCGAATTGTTGTAGAATATGATAAAGAACAGGGACGAGTGTTGCGCGATATAGAATGAGCATCATGGTTTTGATCCAGCATGTAGGATGATTGTTAGGATGATTGTTTATTACAAAACCACTTCGTGAGAAGCATAGCTCTTGAAGTGGTTTTTATTTCTTTGTAGGTAGAGTAAATGATTGAAGGTTAAAGAAAGATAAAGCTGGTCGAGAGAGGGGAAAATAAATGATCAGACGGTTAATTGAGTAGGATAGAAGGATCACCCTCGATGATACCTGTTCTCATGGATTTGTTGGATCAAATTGTTGAATTTCGCCTGGGCTTCAGGGATATCGGCATGTGGAGCATGATTGAAACAAAACCTCATTGTAACGATTCTGCCCAGGAGCGTATCATCTGCAGCACTTCTTCTTTTTCCGGTTCGTTTAAAATTTCATGGTATAAATCGGGAAGGATTTTAAGTTCTTTACGCCTTACCGGCAATTGTTGATAAAAGCGTTCAGCGGCTTCCGGCTTGACCAGTTTGTCGGTTCCTGCCTGAAGAATCAGGAAGGGGACATCGGGAATCGAGGAAATCTCTTCCCACAATTGCTTCATTTCTTTCTGCAGGGCAATATACCAGCGGATGCTTACTTTATGGGAAATCAGAGGATCCCTGGCGTAGGATTGAACCACCTGGGGATCCCGGCTTACCTGTTCCGGTTGAATTCCTGATGGCATCTGCAGTTGGGGATAGATGTTCCTGATCAAGCGGGCCATTTTGTCCTTCCATTCAGGAACTTCCAGCTGCAGCTCAAATAAGGGAGAGGAAAGGATCACGCCCCTCGGCAAAACAGACAGGGAGGTGGTTTCCATTAACCTTGCTGCCACCAATCCCCCCATGCTATGTCCCATCAGATAATGAGGGACTTGAGGAATTAATGAAGTTATTTCATCCCACCACAAGTTGGCGGTTGAGATGTATTGCTGAAACGATTCGATATCCCCCTTTTTGCCGGGGGATTTTCCATGTCCAGGCAAATCGCCTGAATAGAGGGAAATCCCTTGTTGATTAAACCATTGTCCGACATGATCATATCGTTCACAATGTTCCGCTGCCCCATGAATCAAAAGGATGACCGCCTTCGGCTTTTCAACGGTCCAGTGTTTCCGATAAAATAAATCACCCATTTTTTACCTCCTCATATAATTGGTTGACTTAGTCATAAGCAAGCCGTTTTTTGTATTGTATTCTTCATCTCCTTCACTTTCTCCTTTTCACAAAAAATGCAACTTTCTCTGATGTATATATGGTATAATAATTAAAATCATTTCGTAAGACGGGCTTTGACAGCAGAATTTTTGGAAGGAGGATGTTCATCATGACCCAATTGGTGGATCAGTATGGACGGATTCACGATTATTTAAGGATTTCGGTAACGGACCGCTGTAATCTCCGCTGTGTTTATTGTATGCCTGCAGAGGGAATGGTCTTTGATCCCCCTGAAAAGATTATGCGTTATGAAGAAATAGAAGAAGTGGTTAAGGTAGCTGCTAAATTGGGAGTAAGCAAGTTAAGATTAACTGGTGGGGAACCATTGGTTCGTAAGGATATTGAAATATTAGTTGAGAAATTGTCTGCAATCCCTGGAATTAAGGATATTGCGTTGACCACCAATGGGATTTTCCTGGCAAAAAAGGCCAAAAGATTAAAGGAAGCGGGGATAACCCGTGTCAATTTAAGTTTGGACAGCATGAATCCGGTTACATTCAGTGAAATAACCAGGGGTGGAGATTTAAGCAAAGTGATAGCCGGTTTGGAAGCTTGCTTTGAAGTAGGGATTGCTCCTGTCAAAATAAACGTGGTCTTGATGAAAGGAATGAATGACGGTGAGGTTGATGATTTCCTCCAATTAGCGATGGAAAAACCGGTACATATTCGCTTTATCGAATATATGCCGATCGGTCATGACGATGATGGGTGGAAAAACCGCTATTTTCCCTTATCAAATGTGCTGGATCATATTAAGAAGTTGGGGTATCAACCAGTGGCGGAGGGAACAGTTCCTGGGAATGGCCCTGCTGATTACTGGAAACATCCCGATGCAAAGGGAAATGTCGGTTTTATTCATCCGGTTAGTGACCATTTTTGCCAAACTTGCACGAGACTTCGTTTGACCGCAGATGGATATATTAAACCCTGTCTTTTTTGGCAGGATGAATTGTTTGTCCGCCGACATATCGGTAATGAAGAAGCTATTGCAGATGTATTTAAAAAGGCATTAAACATAAAGCCTGAAAATCATGAGATGGCCCAGAAATTGATTGGTGAAGATACTACGTTTCAGCCCACCATTCGAAGGATGTCACAAATAGGGGGATAGAAATGAGCCAGCTGACACATTTTAACGAACAAAATCGGGCAAAAATGGTAGATGTATCAGAAAAACAGGAAACCCATCGAGTGGCGGTTGCCCATTCCTGTGTCGTGATGAAACCGGAAACCATGAGGCGGATTCGGGAGGGAAAGGTTGGTAAGGGAGACGTATTGGCAGTGGCTCAGGTGGCAGGAGTTATGGCGGCCAAAAAGACATGGGATCTTATTCCCATGTGCCACCCAATTCCCATCAGCGGAGTGGATATTCAATTTCATGAGGAAGCCGACCATATCATTCAGATTGAAGCAACAGTGAAGACAAAAGGGGTAACAGGGGTGGAGATGGAAGCTCTTACCGCCGCCAGTGTTGCTGCATTAACTATCTATGATATGTGTAAAGCCATGGATAAAGGAATGGAATTGGGTCCAACCTATTTAGTTCACAAATCAGGTGGAAAAAGCGGAGATTTTCACAGGAATTAACTTACGGAGAACCTTCACATCGAAGGTTTTCTTTTTTTTTATGAATAATCCTGATATTTGCATAGATTTTGTTCTCTTACATGATACTAAAACTAGTTTCTAAGGGAGGTGACAACATGGCAACCAGACAACAAATTCAACAGTGCATTACGGACTGCACCAATGCGGCCAATATGCTTCGGTCAGCAACCAATACCGTCCCGAAGGCTGCAATCAGGGATATGCTTACTCAAGGGGCACATCATATCGAGACGTGCATCCGTCAGTGTGAACAAGCCTCGATGCAGGTCCAATAACAAGGTAATCTTTAATATTAAAAAGAGGTGAGTAATAATGCCGAATGCCATTAATGATGTTCAACAATGTATCCAGCAGTGCCAGCAGACCTCACAACAATTGCGCAGCATGGCAAATCAGACAAACAATCAAATGGTTAAATCAACATTGACAGAAGCTGCCCATCATTTAGACTTGTGCATTGAAGAATGCCAATTTTCATTACAGCAGCTTCAAACGCCTGCAATGGCGTAAAATTGGATGTAAGAGTAATAGATGTACGATGAAAAATAAAAGGATTGGGTTGATCCCGATCCTTTTTTATGACGAGCAACTCTTCCAAAATAAACCGATGCGCATTTGAACCAATGAGCATTTGTTCTTTTTCAGATGTGGAAAATATGGTATGATGTAGAAAGCGGAAAATTCAGCTTTTTTAACCAATTGTAAAATGCAATAAAATGAAAGAAGGTGGCAAATCCTTATTGGATTTGACATAAAGATGAATACTTAATAAGGGGGATGATTTCGTGAAGAGACACCTTGTTCTGCTGTTCTCGCTGCTGCTTATTTTCTCCATTGCCCTGGTTGGGTGTGGAAAAAAGGAGGAAGCAGGGGGTCAATCAACGGAAGGAGCCAAATCCACTGAAGGGACTCAAGTAACTGAAGAAGAAAAGTCTTCAGGGGGAAAAACCCTTGAACTTCTCATGGCAACAGGGGGAACAGGAGGAACCTATTACCCGCTTGGCGGGGCCATTGCCAGCGTTTGGAGCAAAAACATTGACAATGTAAACGTAACGGTTCAGTCAACAGGTGCTTCAGTAGAAAACATGAGACTTCTTGGTAACAAGGAAACAGAATTGGCGATGGCGATCAATGCCATAGCTGCAGATGCTTACAATGGAAAAGGAAAATTTGATCAGCCAATCACGAATGTTCGTGCCATTGGTGTCGTTTATCCTGAAGTAGTACAGATTATCACACCGGCTGACAGCGGCATTAAGACCGTAAATGATCTGAAAGGAAAAAGGGTTAATTTAGGACCTCCGGGGAGCGGTACTGCCGTGGCTGCCGAGCAGATTCTTCAAGCTTACGGGATGAGTACTTCTGATGTGGAACCGTTTAATGATACTTTTGCCGATGCAGCAACAAAGATAAAGGATGGTTTATTAGATGCCGCTTTTGCCATTCTGGCCGTTCCTGCCGGTAATGTGGAAGATATCGCTACATCCAAGGATGTGAATATTGTAAGTATCACTGGAGATGGATTGAAAAAATTACAGGCTGATCATCCCTTCTATGCGGTTTATACCATACCTGCCAACACCTATAAGGGACAAACTGAGGATGTACAGACGGTAGCGGAAAAAGCAGTGATGTATGCCTTGGAAGATCTGCCTGAAGATGTGGTATACAACTTGACAAAGTTGATGTACGAGAAAAAGGATGAAATAGCCAAGGGGCATGCCCGTGGTGAACAAATCAACCTGGATAGCGCTTTAGATGGTGTTACCTTGCCCCTTCATCCAGGTGCTGAGAAATATTATAAGGAAAAGGGATTGAAATAAGTGGTTCAACAGAAAGGATTGAGTGCCCTTAGGGGTGCTCAATCTCCTTGGTTTATTGGACTATTCGTCCTTTTTTTTCTTATGATTGCTTTAGGAATTAGTTTGTTTTTTTATCAGAGGACATTTTTGGTTAAATTTGTCATAGAGGATGCCAAAACCAAGAACATTGTTTTCTCGAAGACGATGAAAATCGGTGAATCTTTTAAATTAAACTACATTCATTCCGTCACCAATCAGCCGGTAGAAGAGGTGTTTTATGTAAAGGATGCCAATACCTTGGCGATGAAGGAGATGAGGTATGACTCCTTTGGTGCCAATTTGCCTGTTGGACCGGAAAAATTAGCGGAAGAAACCACCTCATTTATTTCGGAAGAAGGATACTATCGTGTAGTATATGAGAATCGAGTATTTGATGCGATACCTTTGCGAGTAGGTCAGGTAATAGCGAATCATCAACTGTTTTTTTCAGATGGATCAAGGCTTTCTTTCCAAGATATCGTCCCGGGAGGGACTTATGTCAAGATGAGGGTACAACCGTATCAGTGAGGAGGGAGGAAGAATTGAATAAGAATCTTGCAGTGGAGGAAGTTCTCAACGAAGAAGAACTATTGGAGAAATACGACAAGGAACATGCGTTTCGCAAAAAAATCGGGAAGTGGGCATTCATCGTCAGTTTTCTGGCGATCAGCTTAACTGCTTTCCAATTATATACTGCCATTTTTGGTACTCTTCCATCCCAACAACAAAGGGGATTTCATCTTGGATTAGGATTAGGGCTAATTTTTCTTTTGTATCCAAGTCATAAAGGAGATGCGCATCGAAAACTGCCTTGGTTCTCCATTTTATTGTCGATTGGGTATATATTGATATCTTTTTATTTCTATATTTCAGAACAAATCAATCTGCCAACGCTGTTTGCTGTTCTTGTATTCGTTACTTTATTTTTGATCAGCCGAATAGCTTCTGGAAAATCGAAGTGGGGAATTCCTTGGTATGATGGTCTTCTTGCTTTTATGGGAGTTGGGGTTGGATTTTACCAGGTCATCTTTTACAAAGAAGTGATTTTCCGAACCGGGGCATATATTTCACAGGATTACATTGTGGCTGCATTAGGAGTTTTGTTGGTTTTGGAAGCGGCAAGAAGAGCAGTGGGACTTCCTATTGTCGTGGTTGCTTCCCTGGCCTTGCTGTATGCTTATCTTGGACCCTATATGCCGGGATTTTTGGCCCATCGCGGGTTTAGTATCGAAAGAATTATTACCCATTCCTATTTAAGCACCGAGGGGATTTTGGGGATTCCAATTGCGATATCTGCTACGTTTATTTATTTGTTTTTATTCTTTGGTGTCGTTTTGAGAAAAACTGGAATAGGACAATTTTTTAATGACTTGGCCTTTGCTTTGACAGGAAAATCCGTTGGGGGTCCGGCAAAGGCAGCCGTTGTGGCAAGTGCCATGCAGGGGACCGTGACAGGAAGTTCTGTTGCCAATACGGTTGGTTCGGGAAGTTTTACCATTCCTTTAATGAAGAAAGCAGGTTACAGACCAGAATTTGCTGCTGCGGTTGAAGCCTCTGCTTCCACGGGGGGACAATTGATGCCACCCATTATGGGTGCAGCTGCCTTTTTAATGATTGAATTTACCAATATGCCATATAGTCAAATTGCCTTGGCGGCAGCAATCCCAGCAGTCCTTTATTTTACCGGAATTTTTATCTCCGTCCATTTGGAATCGAAAAGGATGGGGATTTTGGGATTGCCTAAGGAACAGCTTCCTGACCTGAAAGACCTGATCATCAAGAAGGGGTATTTATTTCTTCCATTGATTGCCATCATTGCAATTTTGGTTTCGGGTCAATCTCCTATGAAGGCCGCTTATATGGGCATATTAACAGCCTTTATCGTAAGCCTTTTCAGAAAGGAAACCCGGATGAATTTTCGAGATATCCTTCATACTTTTGAGGAGGGGGCCAAGTCTGCCCTGTCGGTGATTGCGGCAGTGGCTTCAGCGGGAATCATCGTTGGAGTGGTTACATTAACCGGATTAGGTTTAAAAGTTGCCGGGGGTATTATTGACTTGGCCGGAGGAATTCTTCTATTAACCCTCTTTTTCACAATGATCGCCAGTATTGTTTTGGGGATGGGGTTACCAACGACAGCAAATTATGTCATCACGGCAACCATGGCAGCTCCTGCTCTCCTGGAATTGGGAGTTCCGGTGATTGCAGCACATCTCTTTGTGTTCTATTTTGGAATTGTGGCTGATATTACTCCACCGGTTGCATTAGCCGCTTACGCTGGATCAGGGATTGCAAGGTCAAACCCTTTTGATACCGGAGTGACTGCGGTCAAAATCGCCATTGCCGCATTCTTGATTCCATATATGTTTACGTTATCCCCTCAATTGGTTTTGGTTGGAGCTACTCCTTTAAAGGTGATTTTCTCCTTAATTACCGCCATGTTGGGGATGATTGGGGTCAGTTCAGCCATGATGGGATATTTGCGAAGGTCGTGTAATTGGCTGGAACGGCTGATTTTACTCGTTGCCGGATTAACATTAATTAACCCAGGTTTATGGACGGATATGATTGGCATTGGCGCGCTAGTTATCGTATATCTTTTACAGAGAAATCAAAAAGAGGTTGTACAAATCAGCAGTTAGAAAAGATACGGAAGATCTATTTAGCATAGAATCGCCTTGATAAATAGCCTTGATACCAGGGCTATTTTTTTGTGTTTCATAAATACAAGATTTTTTTGTAATAGGATATTAACTTTGGTAGAAATTATTTACTTTTAAATAATTATTTAGTAATATTAACATGGAATTAAAATTTAGAAAAAAATGATGATTTCGACAAATATCTACATTTCACGACAATTTTAATCATTTTTCGACAAGGAGGGCATTCAGTGCAAGAGCCTTTATTATCCATCAAGGATCTTAAAATTTATTTCTACTGTGATGATAATAAGGTAATTCCAGCCGTGGATGGAGTGAACCTGTCAATTCAAAAAAGAGAAGTATTGGCATTAGTAGGTGAATCAGGCTGTGGGAAAACGGTAACCTCCCTTTCAATTATGGGATTAGTCCCTCCTCCTGGAAGGGTGGAAAATGGCTTTATTATTTTTCAAGGAAAAGAATTGTCCCAATTATCTGATGAAGAGATGAATGTTATACGTGGCAATGAGATTTCAATGATATTTCAAGAGCCTATGACCTCTCTTAATCCGGTCCTTCGTATTGGAGAACAAATCTCAGAATCTCTTCGATATCATTTGAATATGAATAGAAAGGATGCCCGTCAGCGAACGATTCAATTATTAAAAGAAGTAGGACTGCCAAGGGCGGAGGAAATGGTTGATGAATATCCTCATCAGTTATCTGGGGGGATGCGGCAGCGGGTGATGATTGCAATGGCTCTTGCCTGTAATCCTAAACTAATTATTGCTGATGAACCTACCACTGCCTTAGACGTTACCATTCAAGCTCAAATCATTGAAGTGCTTAAAAAGATAAAGGAAAAAATGAATACTTCAATTCTTTTAATTAGTCACGATTTAGGTGTAGTTGCTGAATTAGCAGACCGTGTTGCCGTTATGTATGCCGGTAAAGTCGTAGAAGAAGCTAACGTAGAGGATATTTATAGTTATACCTCTCACCCCTACACGATTGGTCTCATGAAATCGGTACCAAACTTAGAAGATGACACAGAGCGGCTAAATTTTATTAAAGGGACAGTACCTACTGGGGATCAATTCCTGAATGGTTGTTCTTTTGCACCGCGATGTGAATGGCAGGAAAAGTTCTGTTGGGTATCGGTTCCTCCCTTGGAGACTATACGTCCTAACCACAGGGTAAGGTGTTTTTTGGCAAAGAAGGTGTTTAGCTAATGAGAAATCTGTTAGAAGTCAGGAGGCTTAAAAAATATTTTCCTGTTAAGTCAGGATTTATGCAACGTACAGTAGGGCTAATAAAAGCTGTTGATGGTGTCAGCTTTTCAATACGTGAAGGTGAAACTTTGGGGTTAGTTGGGGAATCCGGTTGTGGTAAAAGTACGGTTGGGAGAACAATACTTCAATTGTATGAACCCTCAGAGGGCGAAATTTTATTTAATGGAATAAACATAACTAAACAAAAGACAAAACAAAAACAATTAAAAAGGGAGATGCAAATGGTTTTTCAAGACCCCTTTGCTTCTCTTAATCCAAGAATGACGATTGGAGAGATGATAAAAGAACCGTTGAAGGTACATCACATTGGAGGGAAAAAAGAGCAAGAAGAAAAAATGTACCATCTACTTGAAGTTGTTGGCTTAAAACCTTCCTATGCGGATTTATATCCCCATGAATTTTCAGGAGGTCAACGTCAACGTATCGGTATAGCCCGGGCACTTGCTTTACAACCTAAATTAATTATTGCTGATGAACCTGTTTCGGCATTGGATGTTTCTATTCAATCACAAATCATTAATCTGTTACAGGATTTACAAAAAGAGTTCAAATTAACCTATTTGTTTATTTCCCATGATTTAAGTGTCGTAAAGCATATTAGTGATCATGTCGGTGTGATGTATTTGGGGAAGATCGTGGAATTGGCACCGAAAAAAAACCTGTACCAAAATCCGGCACATCCCTATACACAAGCCCTGTTGTCCGCTGTACCAGTTCCAAAACCAAGAGCAAAAAGGGAAAGGATTATATTGACTGGCGATATACCAAGCCCAGCCAATCCGCCTTCTGGATGTTCATTTCATCCAAGATGTCCTAAAGTCCATGAGCGTTGCAAAATAGAACTTCCAAAAATGTTTTTAAAGGATGAGGAACATTTTGTTGCCTGCCATCTATACGTATAAAACGCTATTTGCTTAATAAGCAAGATCACTTTTATCTTGTTTTTAATCATAAATAGTGGCTCGGAATAAAGCGATCGTTCTGAGTCCGAATGAGGGGTGAATGAGGCAAAAATGTCGATGTGAAGGCAAATATGAAAGCTGTTTTCAAAAATGTGCATGTCAAAAACACCGAAGTTTATCGGTTTTTAAAAAAGTATGTATTCAGAAATAAGCTACACGGCCAAGGAGGCTGTGGTTTTTAGCCATTCCGCAACGGACGTAAGCTGGTTTTGCTTCTTCGCTTATTCGGGCCATGCATCCGTGTGCTGAAACATGGCAATGAGATAGGCCCGGATGTTCCAATGCCGGGAGCTGCGGCCGCGGGAGGATTCCAACTTGTAATCGATCTTCTGACGCTTGATGCATCGTTCTACTCCGGTTCGCAGCGCATAGCGTTCCGCCCATTCTTTGCTATCGCGACGAATGCGCGGAAAGAAACGCGGATTATCTTTTGTGGAAGTGTACACGGTTCGTCCGTACTCTGATTCCGAACAGGGATGAGGACACTCCCACTTTCTAATCCGGAAACCAGTGACGAAGTTCGCGGTATCCGCAAATCCAGGACACCGTGTCATTGTGGCTGGCACGGAACAATCGGGGATAGACCGGCAGATCGTATGGGCTATCCGCCGCGCAGAACATATACAGTGTTCTGCCGTAGTAATATCTTTCGCGGTAACTGTCCCATCCCCAGTCGGCATCGGGATCGAAAAATTGGCGTTTGCAGACACACTGCCAGTTGCCTGTCTTGCGGCAGTCGCAGAGGAACTTTCCGTAAGAACGATCTCCGGTTGCTACCGGGGAGCCATCGCCAATGACACGAAAGTGACGGGTGTCGCCAATCAACCCTTTTGCCGCAGAAGGCAGGACGAACAACGTCTGGAACAGGTGTTGCAACAGATCATGTTCTTTGGACGTGTAATGGATCTTGCCCTCGGGCAGGATGCGGGAGACGAGCTTCTGTGTAATCTTCGGATTTTTGGGTTCTTGCTTCTCGTTCTTCTTACCTTTCTTTCGCGGTTTTTTCAAGCGGCGTTTCAAGCGTCCTGTCTTATGGGGAGAGGATGCCTTCCAAAGCCTTCGGAAGAAGTCATAGAACGTGCCGACGCCGGGCGTATCGTCAGGGGTGAAGCCGCTGAGGATGGCATAAACAGGCATGGTGCGAAGCGCACGAACCCAGTCATCAACGCTCATCCCCAGCTTGGTCATGATGAGCAAGCTGCGCAACATGTCTGCAGGGTCGCGAGGTTTCCGGCCTTTGGTTTTCGGGGAGTAACTTGAGCGCATCAAGGAAGCGGTCGCGGATAAATCGACGGGAGTGATCCAGAAAATTAAATCGCTGTAAAACTGCTGCAGTAGTGTAAGACCCCAATTCTTTAAGAGAGATAGGCAGTAAAAAATGCCTCCTCGGCGATTGTTGGGCGTTTTTGAAAATGTCAATAGGAAAGTTTGTTCACATCTCTGTTTTGGGGGTGAAACAAAAAAAGACCCTGGCTGAAAAGCTAGAGTCTACAACGGGAATGAATTTCCGAGAGTCTTATAATAAATACGGGAGGTGAATTTTTGTTTTTTCATTCAAAAAATTCTGGAGTAATTAAAAAAGGGGGAACGTAAAGGGATGAAGTTAAGAAGATACGTTTTGGTATTTGGGATTTTGTTGTTTTCAATTCTCTTAACAGCTTGTTCATCTTCAGAAGAGACTAATCAGCCGAAGAGTAATTCAAATGCGACAGGTTCAGCTTCAGATACAACAACCGGATCTAGCTCAAAAGGAGCCGAAAAACCTGCTGAACAGGAGCCTGTGTATGGGGGAGATTTAATTATTGGTTCAATTGGTGCGCCGACCACGTTTAATGCTCTCTATGCTAGTGACACAGCCAGCGGAGATATTATTGCTGCTATGTTTAATTCATTGACATCTGTTAATGAGAAATTAGAACCAATGGGCGATTTGGCAGAAAGTTGGGAGATAACAGATGATGGTCTTACTTGGACGTTTAAGCTAAAGCAAGGAGTAAAGTGGCATGATGGAGAAGAATTAACTGCTGACGATGTGGTATTCACTTATACTCTTCCCCTAAGTGATGACTTTGTCAGCGTCCGTAAATCAGATTTTGAAAATGTGGAAAGTATAGTCGCATTGGACAAATATACCGTGCAAATCAAAATTAAAGAAGTAGATGCTGACTTTGTACAACGTGTACCAGGCTATCCAATCTTACCCAAACATATTCTTGCTGATGTTCCGGTGAAGGAGCTGGAAAAGAATGAATTTAATACGAAATCCCCTATTGGTACTGGGCCATTTAAATTTGACAAATGGGTAGAAGGGGAATATGTAAAAGTAGTACGTTTTGACGATTATTTTGAAGGAAAACCCTATTTAGATTCAATAACTTGGAAAATTGTTCCTGATCAAAATGCGTTATTAGCTCAGTTGCAATCGGGAGAGATTAATGTGATGAGTCAACTCCCGGCCTCAGAATTTAACACCTGGAATAAAATGAAGGAGCAAGGAAAGATTCAGGTATTTAGTGGTCTTGATCTTGCCTATACCTATATTGGATGGAATGGTGCTAATCCGTTGTTTGCGGATAAAAAAGTACGACAAGCATTAACTTATGCATTTGATAGGGAAGCAATTATTGATGCTGTCCTTAATGGGCAAGGGGAGGTAGCCCATACTCCCGAAAGTCCATTAAGTTGGGCTTATAATCCGGATGTACCAAAGTTCAAATATGATGTGGAAAAAGCAAAGCAACTTTTAGAAGAGGCAGGCTGGAAAGATACGGATGGTGACGGTATTCGAGAAAAGGACGGAAAAAAGTTCTCATTCGAACTTATGACAAACCAAGGGAATAAATCCCGTGAGATGATTGCCCAAATTGCTCAACAGCAGTTGAAGGAAGTAGGGGTTGAGGCAAAGCCACGCTTGATGGAATGGAGTGCATTTATCAACGACTATGTCATGCCTAAGAAATTTGATGCGATCATCTTGGGCTGGAGCCTTTCCACCTATCCTGACCCAACCGATCTTTGGCATTCGAAAGAGATTGAAGAAGGATTTAACTTTGTATCATTCAACCGTCCAGATCTGGACAAATTAATGGAGAAGAATACAAAAATTCTGGATCAGGCCGAACGGAAAAAGGTACTAGGTGAGATTCAAGCAGCTATTTCAGAGGAACAACCTTATACTTTCCTTTACTATCCTATTGGAAATCGTGCCTTCCCAGTTGGATTTAAGGGATATACCTTCCACCCAAAATCTCAGATTTATCAGCCCCATAAGTGGTGGATCGAAAAGTAAATACACTATGGAGGAGGGCTGGCTTTACCCGGCCCTCCTTTAATAAAGTAAGGGGGGATTCGAATGGGAGGTTATATTTTTAGAAGAATTTTACAGGCTATTCCACTATTGATTGGAATATCCCTCATTTCCTTTGGTGTCATGTATCTGGCTCCCGGAGGTCCTATCGAATTACAATTGGATCCTTCCATCGCACAAGAGGATCGGGAAGCAGTTATACAGGAATTAGGTTTAAATGATCCATTTTATATACAGTACATACGTTGGCTAGGTGATTTTGTATCTGGAGATTTTGGCATTTCTTTTGTAAGGGATGTTCCGGTTAGCGATTTAATTCTAGCTCGTTTGCCTAATACCCTTCTATTAATGGGAGCGGCATTTATTTTTGCTGCCGTCCTCTCTATACCAATTGGAGTATTAGCCGCTAGAAAGAAGAATACATTCGTTGATAATGCCGCTACATTTTTTGCCTTTTTGGGACTAGCAACTCCTAATTTTTGGCTTGGGTTAATGCTAATAATGGCATTTGCTGTATATCTTGATTGGCTGCCGGCAGGTGGTGCCCAGACATTAAATGCTCCATTTAGTATTTGGGATCGAATACAGCATCTGATTCTTCCTATGATCACTTTGGGTACGGCAGATATGGCAGGATTAACAAGATACACTCGGGCCAGTATGTTGGAAGTATTAAATCAGGATTATATGAGAACAGCTCGTGCAAAGGGATTGAAAAAGCATCTCGTGATTTATAAACATGGACTAAGAAATGGATTGATTCCCCTTGTAACAATATTTGGTTTAACCCTTCCTGTTTTTTTTGGTGGAGCAGTATTAACAGAAAAAGTTTTTGGATGGCCCGGGATAGGATTATTGTTTATTGATTCTGTGTTTATGAGAGATTATCCCGTTATTATGGGCATAACTATGATTTCAGCTGTATTGGTGGTCATTGGAAATCTAATCGCTGATATTCTATATGCATTACTTGATCCACGGATCAACTATAAATAAAAGGGGAGGGAAAACTTTGGAAACTGTAACCAATCCGTCGGATTCAGTTCCCGTTAACAAGTCTAGAAATACCAGTTTAGCTAAAATGACCTGGCGCAGATTTCGGAAAAATAAGTTGGCTGTTTCTAGCCTTATATTTATTGTATTTATTATTTTACTTTCCCTTTTTGCTGATTTCATCACTCCCTATGAGGTTGATCAACAAAATCTATTAAAACGACTGCATCCTCCCAGTTCAGAATATTACTTTGGGACTGATGAGTTTGGAAGAGATTTGTTTACAAGAGTAATTTATGGGGGCAGGGTTTCATTGTTAGTAGGCTTCGTATCAGTAACAGGATCCATCCTGATCGGTACAGTTGTTGGGGCAATCGCTGGATATTATGGGAAATGGATTGATAATATATTGATGAGAATTGTAGATATTCTTTTATCTTTTCCCTCTATTTTTCTATTGATTACAGTTGTATCCATAATAGGACCTGATTTAAAAAATATTATTATCATATTTGCGATTCTTGGTTGGACAGGCACAGCGCGTTTGGTTAGAGGTGAATTTCTCTCATTAAAGGAACGGGAATTCGTTTTAGCAGCAAAGACAATAGGAATGTCTGATGCAAGGATCATTGTACGTCATTTATTACCGAATGCTATGGGACCGATCATTGTTTCTGCCACTTTGGGCGTAGGGGGGGTAATATTGGCAGAATCTGGATTAAGTTATTTAGGTTTAGGAATTCAACCACCAACGCCTAGTTGGGGAAATATGTTACAAAGTGCTCAAAGTATTACAATCATGTTGGAAGCTCCGTGGTATCCATTTTTACCAGGACTAATGATTTTATTAACAGTACTAGCATTTAATTTTGTCGGAGACGGTCTAAGGGATGCATTAGATCCCAAAGAATAGTCTGATTTGGTTGAATAGGCGGTATTTTGGGCTCCTGTTCTATTTATTCCCTCCTTTTATCTGAATAGGATAAGGTAAGTTGAAGGAGGAGAATGGAAATGGATAGGGTAGTTGTTGGGGTTTTATTGGACCGGTTTATTTTGCGACGTGCTTTGCTGGGAAGACCTTCTTTTGAGCGGGTAAATTGGTATACCGATTTAGCCGGGCAGTATGATCTTGAAGTGCTCTTCTTTGACATTGGCGGAATTGATCTGAATAAAGGGCGGGTCAAAGGATTTATGCGAGGGGACGGACAGGGGTATTTTCCAGCGGTTAAGCCGATTCCATGTGTCATTCATAACAGAATGCTGACAACCAATCCAAGCCTGAATCGAAAATTGTATCGCTTGCAAAACATGGAGAATGTTTGTCTCTTTAATCCGATGATTAATCGAAACAAATGGATGGTTCATACGGTTCTCCTGAGAAATGAAGAAATCAGGCCTTACCTCCCCGAGACCATTCCACTAAGAAAAGCAAAGGATGTCTTCTCTCTTATAGAGAAGCATCACGCCATTTATCTGAAGCCGGTGATCGGAAGTGTGGGAAGAGGAATCATTCGGATCAGGAAATTGGAATACAAAGCGTATAAGCTTTCCTTTTGGGATGGATCTGAAAAAGTTTGGTCAAAAAGGGAATTGGTCCGGTTTCTTCGGACCCTTCGCAGAAACTGTCTTATTCAGCAGGATGTAAGGCTGGCAAAAATAAATGGCTCCCCCTTTGATATCCGGGTCTCTGTCCAGAAGGGCCAGGATGGGAAATGGATGGTTGCCGGAATGGTGGCTAAAGTAGCAGCCTTAAGGAAAAAGGTAACCAATCTTGCCAGAGGAGGCAAGGCCATTCCGTTGGAAAAAGTCTTGGAGCAGAGCTCCTTTCATGAGAAAAAAGAAGAACTGTTGAAAGAAATAGAAAAAACATCTCTTCTCATTGCAGAAACATTAAATCAGGAATATGAAAATATTGCAGATTTAGGATTGGATATGGGTATAGATAGGACTGGGTATCCCTGGTTTATTGAAGTGAATGTAAGGGACCAGCGGTATTCCTTCGAATCTGCCAAGGAACATGCATCGTTCAGGAGAACGTACGAAAATCCAATGGCGTATGCCGCATATCTTTGTCATTCAATGGAAGCGAAATATCCGAAAGTTATGCAGTATCAACCGATGGAAGCTGCTGAAGAAACGGATCAAGTTCATCCGATGGAGCAAATGGACCAAGAGAGAGATCAAGAGAAAGAACATTTAAAAGATCAAGATAAAGTTCAATAGAAAGTTCAATAGAAACTAAAAAGCCTGGAACAACAGGCTTTTTTATAAAATTCATAAGAATAACTATACGGAGGTTTCAAATGAATAAATAGTGGGAATAAGTAGATAAACCACATTTTCTTAAGGAGGCGGTTGCATGTCAAGACTTTCCCCTGAGCAAATCCAATATAATCTGGGAAATATTCCGGGATGGAAACTGAAGGATATGGATGCAATCGAAAGAGTCTTTGATTTTTCAAATTTTGACGAAGCCATGCATTTTGTGAATGAGGTTGCCGGACTGGCCAGGGATATGAACCATCATCCTTTGATCACCATCAACTATAATAAAGTGAGTCTTACCCTAAGGACATGGGATGTACAGGGAATGACCGGGAAGGATTTCGCGTTTGCCCAGAGATTGAATAAAATGCTGGGAAACAATAAGAAAAAGCGGCTGGGACATTAGAAAGTCCCGCTTTTTTTTGCTTTTTGCTAAGAAAAGACATACTATAGAAGGGATAAATCCACATCTATAACATTGATTTAAGGAGATTTTTCATGGAGAAATTGAAAGCAGGTAATAAAGTAAAGTTAAAGGTAGAAAGGCAAGCTCCTTTCGGTTATTTTTTGTCCAATGGCGAGGAAGATGTTCTTCTTCATCAATCTGAAGTAGTTGGACAAGTGAAGTTGGGTCAGCTGCTGGAAGTGTTTTTATATCACGATTCCAAGAATCGTTTGGCTGCCACCATGTTAACGCCAAAAATCACAGAAGGGGAATATAAATTTTTAACGGTTGCTGATGTGAATTCCAGGCTCGGGGTATATGTAGATATAGGAATTCATAAGGATTTGCTGGTTTCAAAGGATGAAATGCCTACGGATAAGGAGCAGTGGCCTAGAGCAGGTGACATATTGTTTGTGGGGATTTCCTATGATAAGCAGGGGAGGATGCTTGGCATATTGGGAAAGGAAGAAAATATTCTGCCTCTGTCAAAAGAAGCTCCCCCTTCTTTGGTGAATAAATTTGTGACAGGTACCATTTATCATGTGTTTCATCTAGGAGCTTTTTTATTGACTGAAGATGGTTACATTGCGTTCCTTCATCGTGATGAAGCTGAGGGTTATAAAGTGAGATTAGGGGAAAAACTGAAGGCTCGGGTAAAGTGGGTACGACCTGATGGAAAAGTAAATCTTACCCTTCTCCCCAAAAAGGAAGAACGTTATGGGAGGGATGCTTTATTGATTCTTCAACACCTCCAGTCAAGGAATGGCATGATGCCATACAGCGATGAAACAAGCCCAGAAGTGCTCAGGCAAAAATTTAATTTAAGTAAAGCGGCCTTTAAAAGGGCTTTAGGTAAGTTGCTGAAGGAAGGAAAAGTATACCAAAAGGATGGGTGGACATATCTGAAACAGGATCAGTAAAGCAACAAAATTAGAGAAAACAATCTGAGAGGAAACGAAATAGCCCAAGTAACCTGTTTAGACGGAGATAAAGAATTCATTTTTTGTTCACAATTGTTCAAATTTCCTTCATAAGAAATTAATAAATACCCCGTATAGTATAAATAAGAAAAGCATCAAACACAAAAAGCAGCTATAAATTAAAAGAGGAGGAAATGAACAATGAAAAACAGGAATGTATTACTAATTTTGCTTCTTGTTGCGGGTTTGGTTATTTTTGGATCAACGGGGTATGCATCAGGATTTTACGGTGGATTTGGAAATATGATGGGTGGATTTTTTGGTAACATGATGAATGGATGGAATGGTTGGAATGACTGGAACGATGAAAACTGGAATGGCTATGGTGGTATGGGCGGAATGATGGGCGGTTCCGGTGGGTACGGAATGATGGGAGGATATGGTGGCTATGGCATGATGGGTGGGTACGGCTCATATGAAGATTATACCGGAGAACCCTTAAGTGATGATGAGCTGATTAATAAGGTAGAGAAATATATTGAGTATTTCAATAGTGATTTGGTCATTGGGGATCTTTTCAAGTTTTCCAATAGCGACTACTATGTTTCAGTGATGGAACAGGATACCGGCAGGGGTGCATTTGAACTGTTGGTAAACCCATACACTGGAGCGATATATCCTGAACAAGGACCCAACATGATGTGGAATCAAAAATACGGCATGATGGGTCGTGGAGGAATGGGCGGTATGATGGGTTCAGGCTACTGGTACGGACAAAATGGCGGCGACACGAACGCTGAAGAAAACGTAAGGATTTCCATGGATAAAGCGGTTCAACTGGCTAATGATTACCTTTCAAGGGTAGATGAAGATTTAATTGCGACTGATGATGGCCATCAGTTTTATGGATATTATACTCTTCATGTTGAGAAGGATGGAAAGACCGTTGGAATGTTAAGTGTAAGCAGTTATACAGGTTCCGTTTGGTACCATAACTGGCATGGTGATGTATCTGAAGTGATTGAGGGAATGGAATGAAAAAATAGAGTAAAAAAAGTTCAATAACTAATCCTCAAAATTGGTTAAAAGCGGCTGCCAAAAAAGCGGCCGTTTGTCTTTTCGCTATTGCAAAAACCTGATAAACTAAGTACGTTATGATACCAATGTTTGAGGTGATATAAAATGAGCTGGGTTAATATTGTGCTTCCCATCGTAACAGGAGTTGTTGGTATTGCCATCGGTTTTTTTGGAGGAGTCCAATACTTAAAAAAACAGATGACCAATATGTCATTTGATGATCATCAATTGCGCGAAATGGCGAAAAAAATGGGATATAATTTAAATCAAAAGCAGCTGAAACAAATAAAGTCTATGCAGAATAAAATGAAAAAGTAAAAAAGTTTGACAAGAAACATTTAACATTGTTATTATGTTTTTGAATAATTTTATATTTTAACAATCAACATAAGCGCCATACAGTTTTTTAGTAATCAGAATGGAGCTGCGACAGGAGGTGGTAGTGCCGCCTCTTCAATTCGTGGCTTTTTTTTATGGGACCTGTCATTTTTACACTATGGCGCTGTTTATCTCAGGCAAAAAAGGAGGAGATGAACACCAAAAATTCATACTATTTACAATATTTAAAAGGGGGATTATTATGAAAAAGAAACTTATCTATTATTTTCTAATCGTGATGAGCTTGATGCTGATATTAACCGGTTGCGGAAAGGGAGCAAATGAAACCAGTGCACCTTCAGATAACAATGGAAATAAGAAGGTAGAGAATAATGTCCAGGCTCCTGTTCAAATGTCAAAGGAGCAAGTCATTACTGTTAATGCGTTATCCGAGCCCCCCAGTCTGGACCCTGCGTTAATTGACAATCAAATTGCCGGAGATATTGCAAACCAGTTATTTGAAGGATTGGTTCGCTTTGATAAAGACGGCAACATTGTGCCAGGGGTTGCTAAGGAATGGAAAATTTCCGATGACGGAACCACTTATACTTTCTACTTAAATCAAGATGCAAAATGGTCCAATGGCGATCCGGTGACAGCTGAAGATTTCATTTATTCCTGGGAAAGGGTTTTAAGACCTGAAACGGCTGCCCCATTGGGGAGCAATCTTTTCTTTATTAAAAATGGAGTCGCTTACAATGAAGGAACACTCACAGATCCTTCCCAATTAGGGCTAAGGGCAATTGATGAATATACGCTAGAAGTTACTTTAGAACGGCCCACTTCATTTTTCCTGGGATTAACCGCTTTCTTTACATTGCTTCCAATTAACAAGGATGTTGCCGAGTCAAATCCAAATTGGGCGGCAGAAGCCAGCACCTTTGTTTCAAACGGACCCTTCAAGATGGAAAGCTGGAAGCACGATCAAGAGATCGTGATGATTCCAAATGAAAATTATTGGGCCAAAGACGTAGTAAAATTAGAAAAATTAAGATGGATTATGGTAAATGATCAAAATACCGAATATCAACTGTTCCAATCTGGGCAATTAGATGTGTCGGATAACCCGCCAACCAATATTCGGAGCAAACTGGTTGCAGAAGGAAAAGCAGGGTCCATACCTCTGCCCAGAGTGGTATACCTACGCTTTAACCACGAAGATGATGTATTTGATAATCCAAAGATAAGATCAGCCCTTAGTTTAGCAATCAATCGACAGTTAATTGTTGACAAAGTGACCCAGGGAGGAGAAATTCCTGCCCTTGCCTTTATTCCTTATGGGTTAAGCAGTGGGGCCGGAGAATTCAGGAAACTGGCCGGAGATGCCCTTTATAAAGATAATGATGTGGAAACCGCTAAAGCTTTATTGGCTGAAGGACTTAAGGAAAAAGGGATTTCCAGCTTGCCAAAGGTGTCACTGCTCTTCTACACAAATGATACTTACAATAAGTTAAGTCAGGCTTTGCAAGAAATGTGGAAAAAGAATCTTGGGATCGAAGTTGAATTAAAAACAATGGAGCGCAAGGTATTTGTCCAAACCGTTAAAGGTGGAGATTATCAGTTAGCGATTTATAGTACTGGTGCCGACTATGATGATGCCCATAACTTGATGGGACAATTTACAACCGGTGATGTTTATAACTACAGCAGGGTATCTATTCCGGAATATGATCGGTTGGTTAAAGCCGCAGAAGTGGAATTGGATCTTAACAAAAGAGCTCAACTAATGGTAGATGCCGAGAAAGTTCTGATTGATGAAATGGCCTTAGCCCCATTGTACTTCGGTACCAAAGTGTATTTGCAGCAAGAAAATGTAAAGAACATCTATCGTTATCCCATACAGGCCATTGATTTTCGTGAAGCTTATGTAGAGTAAAAGATTGAAAACAACTCCGTGGGAGAGGGATGTGACATCACATTCCTCTCTATTTTCCTCTTGATCTTGTACTTGCTCCGTTATGTTTTAGGCCTGTTATTTTAGGAAGAGGAGGGAGTTTATGCAACAATTTTTGATCCAACGTTTTATAGGAATCATTGTAACTTTATTTGTAATTGTTACCATTACTTTTCTGCTGATGAATGCGATACCTGGAGATCCCTTTACCAGCGAAAATCGCATTCCCGAGCAGGTCTTAAAAAATCTCCGTGCCTATTACGGACTGGATGATCCTCTGATCGTTCAATATGTGAAGTATTTAAAGGGGATCGTCACTTTTGACCTGGGGCCGTCAATCAAATCGGAAACCCGGGGAGTCAACCAATTAATTGCCGATGGATTTCCCGTATCTGCCCAACTGGGAATCCAGGCAGTTCTCACTGCTGTCGTGTTTGGCATATTTTTTGGAATCATCGCTGCTATGCGGCATAACGGATGGTTAGATTATCTGTCCATGATATTTGCTATCATTGGAATTTCTGTACCCAGCTTTATTATGGCAACAATTCTTATTAATTATTTTGCGGTGAAACTGGATTGGTTTCCAGTGGCAACTTGGGGGACATGGAAACATACGGTGCTCCCGTCCGTTGCTTTGGCATTGGCACCTATGGCATATATTGCACGATTAACCCGATCCAGTATTTTAGAGGTTCTTTCCATGGACTATGTGCAAACAGCCATCGCCAAAGGAGTGATAGGATTTCGCCTGGTTTTCCGCCATGTTCTCAGAAATGCCTTAATTCCGGTGGTAACCGTTTTGGGGCCGATTTCCGCTGGAATTTTGACGGGAAGTTTCGTGATTGAACAAATATTTGGTATACCTGGAATGGGAAGGTACTTCGTCATGGGGATTACAGACAGGGATTATCCGGTTATTCTGGGAACAGCCGTTTTTTACAGTACCATCCTGGTTTTGTTTATATTCGTAGTGGATATTGCTTATACCTTAATAGACCCACGCATCAAGCTGACAAGGAGGGATTAACATGCAAACGATCCCAGATCACTTATTTCGCTTTAAAGAAAGAGGGTCTGAAAAACCAAAAGCAGCCGTTGCACCCAGTCTGTCTTACTGGAAAGATGCTTTTTTTCGACTAAAGAGAAATAAGTTAGCAATGTTAGGTTTTTTTATCATTATAGGATTAATTCTGCTGTCAGTAATTGGTCCCTACCTTGTCCCTTATTCCTACTCTGATCAAAGTTTGCTGGAGGCAGATGAAGCCCCGTCTTCAACCCATTGGTTTGGGACCGATGATTTGGGGCGTGATATGTTTGCCAGAACATGGGTGGGAGCAAGAATATCACTTTTCATTGGAATTGCCGCAGCCCTTATAGACTTGCTGATTGGAGTGATTTGGGGAGGGATAGCCGGATACAAGGGCGGTAAAACTGACGAAGTGATGATGAGAATTGTAGATGTTTTATATGGGCTCCCACACTTGCTTGTAACGATTTTATTAATGGTTGTTTTGAAACCGGGATTATTTACCATTATTATTGCGATGACTGCTACAGGGTGGATCGGAATGGCCCGATTGGTCCGTGGACAAATTCTTCAATTAAAGGAATATGAATTTGTACTGGCAGCCAAAACTCTCGGTGCTGGATCCCGGCGCATTTTATTTAAACACTTGATCCCTAACTGTATGGGCCCTATTATTGTAAATATGACTTTAACCGTTCCAAATGCCATTTTTGCAGAAGCAACATTAAGTTTTTTGGGTTTGGGGGTTCCTGTTCCATTGGCCAGTTGGGGAACGATGACATCCGAAGGGTTGGTTACCCTTTTAACCGGTCAAATATGGCGATTATTTTTCCCGGCTTTTTTTATCTCATTAACGATGTTCGCATTTAATGTACTTGGAGACGGTTTAAGGGATGCTTTAGACCCCCGATTAAGAAGATAAGGAGGGGAAAACATGGCTCCGTTATTAGAAGTTAGTGATCTGAATGTTAAATTTCAGTCCCATTCCCGAAAAGTCCATGCACTGAGAGGGGTATCCTTTCACTTGGAGCGACAGGAGGTTTTGGCCATTGTAGGGGAATCAGGATGTGGGAAGTCTGTGACGGCAAAAAGTATTATGCAGCTTCTGCCGAAGGGCATTGCCAGTATTACTAAAGGTTCTATCCTTTTTGATGGAAAAGATATAACCAGGCTAAACCGAAATGAAATGGCCAAGCTAAGGGGCTCTAAAATGGGGATGATTTTTCAGGATCCAATGACCTCTCTCAATCCTACCATGAAAGTAGGAGAACAAATTGCCGAGGGACTAATCATTCACAGGGGAATGTCAAGGCACCAAGCGATGGCGAAAGCAGTAGAATTGGTGGAGATGGTTGGAATTCCAAATCCAAAAATAAGATGCAAACAATATCCTCATCAATTAAGTGGAGGGATGAGACAACGGATTGTGATCGCCATGGCTTTAGTATGTCAACCGGAATTATTGATTGCAGATGAGCCAACAACAGCGCTGGATGTGACCATCCAGGCTCAAATCATAGATCTGCTAAGGGATTTGCAAAAAAAATTGGGGATGTCCATTATATTGATTACCCATGATCTTGGAGTGGTGGCCAATTTCGCTCATCGGGTTATGGTGATGTATGCGGGGAAGGTGGTGGAAAGCGGAACGGTAGAAGATATTTTTTATCGGGCTAAACATCCTTATACTTGGGGGCTACTTCAATCCGTACCTAGATTAGATAATGATGATGCTCAACCTTTGAGGGCCATTGAAGGGACCCCTCCGGATTTATCCCATCCACCATCTGGATGTGCCTTTTCTGATAGATGTCCATATGTCATGGATGTGTGCGAGCAATACAATCCTGATCAGTGGGTTCTCTCCCAACATCACCGTGCAGCCTGTTGGCTTCTTGACCCAAGGGCACCAAAGGTAGAAATACCCATTCATTCTGAGAAGGTATCATAGGTACAAACTTGAACGCTTATAGATCAGAAATGTATTCAAACTGTATTAATGAATGGAGGTTTGATTTATGTCTATGAAAAAATTTGCTGTAACACCTGGTTTTGAAGTGGGAGGAAGTTTATTTAAGCCTGATCAATTAGCTTTATTAGGTTCAATTGTTGGAAAAAATGCTAAAATTGAACTGACTTCTTTTCAGC
Organism: Microaerobacter geothermalis; assembly: GCF_021608135.1. NCBI lineage: Bacteria > Bacillati > Bacillota > Bacilli > Caryophanales > Bacillaceae > Microaerobacter > Microaerobacter geothermalis. The sequence continues at coordinate 11,834 of NZ_JAKIHL010000021.1, read as the reverse complement.
AATTGTATGTAGAAATGAACGAGGATCAAGTGGAAGAAGTAACAAAAAAGTTAAAAGAAGCGGGTCTACAAATTTACCCCGTTGGTCCTTACGTAAAAAGTTTAAAAACCTGCAGTTTTTGTCAAGGTGCTGAGGAAGAAGGACTTCATGTTGCCGCGGCGTTAAATAAAGCTATAGCTGGTATGGAAGCTCCCAGTGCTTTAAGGGTTGGATATACCGGTTGTACCAATGCCTGCGGTGAGCCGTTACTGCAGGATATTGGGGTTGTGAAAAATAAAGAAGTTTTTGATGTCTACGTAGGGGGAGAAGCTAAGACCTTAAACGCTCATACTGGCCAATTACTTGCAATCGGTGTGCCGGAAGAAAAGCTAATAGATGTTGTGAAAGAGCTAATCCTATATTTCCAGCAGCATGGGAAAAAGCGAGAAAAATTTTCACGTTTTGTTAATCGTGTGGGCATCGATCATCTTAAAAAGATCATTCACAGCGTATCGTAAATTACATTTCTTGCTTATTAAAATCAAAGGACAAAAAAGCTTCGGTCAATTAGATCGAAGCTTTTTTTGTCCAAGATCACATCTCACAATTGCGGTTTTATTCTTAACGACACATACTAGAAGGTCATGTATAATATCATCAGAACGGAGAAATAAATCCGGGAAAGAACATATAATCATTGTGAGGTGAATGAAATGGAAGATCAATTAGTCCAAACAAAGGAAAAGTATGTTTCTTACTTAAAATCTCATTTCCAGTTATACTCACAATATTCCGATGAACAATTGGTGGAGTGGGCTAATAAAGCTGTCGAGAAAGCCATCGAAAGAGGAGTAAAATTTGGGGTTCTAGAGATGGAAGGATATTTGGAAAAAGCTTCGGAAATCTATTTTAAACATTTCATTGAGGGGGAACAAAAAGAAATTAGGATTCCAAGTAGGCTTGCTGAATATTTTTGGGTAATGGAGGAAGGGGAACATTTATTCAAATCGTGCTCCCATCTAGATATAGATCAAAAACTTCGAGTTTGGTCAGAAGTTTTAAACATGGATTCGTTTCAAAGCAGACTGGTGTATTTTAGCCATCTTAAATTTAAGAAGGGGGAGCTTCGACAAGTCGATATTGATCTGGCGACTATGCTGCTTCCCCCTTTTAAACGGGGAGAATATGAAATTTTCCAAGAGAAGTTGGACCGAAATCAGATCCTGGAAAAAATAAAAGATAAATTATGGAAAAACTGAATTTCCTATTGATGCGGAACTAAACATCCTTGACCCTACAAGTTAAATTTAAGGTGTTGGCTAAATGCCATTTTTTCTGTAAAATTGTTTTATTATTGGAGTTAAAATAAAAAGGAGTTGGAAGTTGTGTCACAAGAAAGTTATATTCAGCAATTGTTTGCAGAACGTATTGGTGGAAATCAATTTGGAAAAGATACCGTTCTTTATAAGTTTGAAAAAATAAAAAGAGCAAAAATGGCAGCCAAGAAGGCTCACCCTGATGTGGAATTGATTGATATGGGTGTCGGTGAACCGGATGAAATGGCTTTTCCTGGTGTTGTTGAGACATTGCAGACAGAGGCTGCGAAACCTGAAAACCGGTTTTACGCCGATAATGGCATCCCTGAATTTAAGGTGGCCGCAGCCAAATACATGGAAGAGATTTTTGGTGTAAAAGGGATTAACCCGGAAACGGAAGTGAACCATACCATTGGTTCAAAGCCTGGCCTGGCCATGATTCCTCAAATATTTATCAATCCAGGTGATATCACGATTATGACAGTACCCGGTTATCCTGTGATGGGCACCCATACCAAATGGTTGGGAGGGGAAGTGGTAAATCTCCCGCTATTAAAGGAAAATAACTTCCTGCCCGATTTGGATACCCTCACAGAAGATCAAAAGAGACGGGCAAAGCTATTATATTTAAACTATCCCAACAATCCTACCGGGGCGAGCGCTACGAGGGAATTTTTTGAAAAGGTAGTTCATTTTGCCAGAGAAAACCGTGTGATCGTGATTCATGATGCTGCCTATGCTGCGTTAACCTTTGATGGTGAAAAACCCTTAAGCTTTTTGTCCGTAGACGGAGCCAAGGAAGTGGGGGCAGAGATACAATCCCTTTCTAAAGCATACAACATGACTGGTTGGCGGATGGGATTTGTCGTAGGGAATGAATTAATTGTTAAGGGATTTGCAACGGTAAAGGATAATTATGATTCCGGTCAGTTTATGGCGATTCAAAAAGCGGCGGTTCACGCACTGGAACATCCTGAGATTACAGAAGAAATTTCCGCCAAATATTCGAGACGCCATGATATGTTGGTTGAGGCATTAAGGGAAGTCGGCTTTGATGTGGAAAAGCCAAAGGGTTCCTTTTATCTGTATGTTGAAATTCCGAAAGGAATTAAAGGAGGTCGCCGTTTTGAATCGGCAGAGGATTTCTCCCAATATTTGATTACAGAAAAGTTGATCTCTACTGTTCCTTGGGATGATGCCGGACATTTTGTTCGATTTTCCGTCACATTCCAGGCCAAGGGAATTGAAGAAGAAAAGCGGGTAATAGGTGAAATCAAAAAACGGTTAACTGAAACTGAATTTGAATTTTAATATCTGGAAAGGGTGGACAACCCTTTCTTTTATTTTTTAATTTTTTACTTTTTATCGTTGACCATTCGGCATTTATTCCTGTAAAATGAAATTGATAATTAGTATCAGTGGAGGGTTGGAAATGTTATATGACGTAAACGGTTTGCCTGACATTGACACAGTTCTTTCCAATGAAAGAAAGTTGGGTGGAGTAATAGAGGCTGAAAAAATTAAGCTGAGATCAGGGGAGGAATTTTCTAATCCTGTGATCATTAGCATTTCAGGAACTGGAACCATTCATTGTACATTGGGTTTCTACACAACAGAAGGAAAACGCTATATCGTAAACATTGATGACATCAGTATCATTGTCCAACCTACACACAAATATATAAAAGATATGAAAAATTCTTCCTATAAAAAGCAAAAAATTGAGGAGAAGTTAAAATACTTAAAACGATTATGTGAAGTGAACCAAGGATGTCATACCAAAACCTTTAAAGCGGAATTGGCAGCCATCGTCGAAGATATTGGGGAAGAAGCAGCAAATTCCTTGGAAATTTCCAAAGTTGAATGTTGTAACGGAAAGGTCATCAGAATTGCATAGTAATTAATGTAAAAGCCCTCGCTTCATGGCAAGGGCTTAAATGTTACGTAAATTGACTACCGCTTTATTAACGCAGATGATTAGCCTTCTAACGGTTCCAGAGTACAAATGGATGTGGGCCGTTTAATTCTGAGAACCAAGGCTTCATAAACACGGAATACATGATTCATATTTTCATGGTCAAGATAAGCGGTATCCATATCTTCTGCAATGGCCAGGTCCATATTATGTGATCCGGTAGACATGATCACACCAGTGCCAGCCTTCAATACAGGAGATTGGTAAACCCCTTCAGTAATCAACTCCCGAACGTGTTCAATCTCCAATACGTTGGTTCCTTTGTGTACCCGATGAAGAAGGGAGTATAACTCGGGTGATACCACCATGGCATAGGGCCCTGTGTGTCCATGCTGAAGCAGTTTATTTCTTGCATCTACCACATCTTGAAATGCATTTCCTGATTCCATCCAATCTCCACGGATATGAGTTAAACGGCCGTTTACATTCATCAGGCCGGGAAGGCCAAAATCGTCGGAGCCATGAAAAATTAAGGAGTCTTCCAAAAGGGAACACTGGGCAGCAGCATTGGCAGCAGCACTTAAATCAATAGGGAGATGTAGGGTTTTTGCCTGTTCAAGATCTCTCCAATATAAGATAAAGTCCTTATAAATTAATGGAATGGTCAAATGAATCCGTCTGGTTGGGTTGGTAATTTTAGAACTTTCCCCCCGTAAATCAAGGGAACCTCCGGTTTGCTCATCATAAATATCCACAGCGACACTTTGGATTCCTTGTCCAAGTGGGCCGTATATGGGAATAAAACGGCGTCCAACTAGTTGTTTCTTCGCCATATCAACAACGGTTTCATCCAATCGGTGCCAATCCTTCTCTGAGAGAGGAGAATCTCCATAAATATGTGTTTTACTCACGTCACATTCCTCCTTTTATTTTCCAATCAAACTTCCAATCGTTAATCCTTTTCGATACCCCGTTTGTTCTGTTGCAGGTGCCAACCGTTCTTCCTTTTCGTGAATTTTTTCCTCTGCCGATTGGGTCGTAAAAGGGATATCATCACTTAAATGATCTAAAACAGCTTTAACAAATTGATAGTCATCGTGGGTAATATCTCTTAATTTCTTCAAAAATTGCTGACGAGATTCGTCGGTAAAATGAAATAAAGCTAAATCAAGGTGTTCCAAAAAGTTATGAAGTCCAAATTTCTCCAGATTAATATCTTGAAGGAGACGGACATAATCCCGCGGTTCATGATGTCCATTCACGTAGTCTCTAAGCTTGGGTAAAAGTTCATTTAACCGGTCAAACCGGTGTTCTTCCTCTTCAAGGATGTGATGAAAATATAAGCGTTCATGTTCATCCTCTGCCTGGTCAATGACGGGGTGAAGCATATCCATAAATTGAACAACATGATCCTTGGTCCGAGTAAAGATATCAGATAGTGCTTGAAAGTCTCCCATGGTAAGCCCCCTTCCAAAATTTACTTGTCCACTTTTATTATACGTTTGTAATTATTACTATTCAAGGTTTGTTTTTCTTTTTATGTTCACCAGGTTATAGAAGAATATGTATTTTTCAACCACTATTCCATATCATGATTTGGAATTTATTGATAAAATAATTGATAGGGCTGTCAAAGAGATACAATGATATATTTAAAAAATGTAAAGGAGTTGAAGGAATGCTAAACGAATTAAATCCAACATGGAAATTGGAAAACATTTTCCCCGGTGGAAGTGAATCGGAAAAATTAGAGGGATTTTTAGAACAACTTGAAGAAGATCTTTTGTTGTTTCAACAGAAAATATCAGGAGAAAAAGTACCTCAAAATATGGAGGAAGCTCAGGAATGGAGCAATAACTTAGATCGTATACAAGATCTGGAGAAGCGGATCAGAGAAGCTTCAGCCTTTGTTTCCTGTTTAACTGCACAAAATGTAAAAGATCAAAAGGCAAAACTTTTATTGGGTAGGCTCATGCAGATCTCATCATCTTTTGCATCTCTTGTAACTAGTTTAGATCATCAAATTTTATCCATTCCCCAGGATGTATGGGAAGAGTTATTGGAGCAAAATGATATAAAACCTATATCTTTTCCGTTGGAAGAAAGACGAACCCTTGCTAAAGAAAAACTGCCCCATGAACAGGAAAAATTGGTTAATGATTTAGCTGTAGACGGTTATCATGCATGGGAAGAATTATATAATACCGTTGTCGGTAGAATAAGTATTCCATTTGAACAAGACGGCAAGAAGGTAGACTTATCTGTTGGTCAAGCTCAAAATAAAATGTCTGACGGAGATCGTGACGTTAGGAAAGAGATCTTTAAAAAATGGGAAGAAGCATGGGGGAAGGATGCGGAACTATGTGCCCATGCTTTGAACCACTTGGCTGGATTTCGAATCAATCTATATAAAAACCGCAAATGGGATTCGATACTAAAAGAACCATTGGATTATAATCGGATGACCGAACAAACCTTAAATACCATGTGGAAAACAATCGATCAAAACAAGGATATTTTTGTATCCTATCTTCAAAGAAAAGCAAAATTGCTTGGGCTTAATCATTGTAGTTGGTATGATCTGGATGCTCCATTAAGCAGAAAATCCCCCAAAATCAGCTACGATAAGGCGGCCCAACTGATTGTAGATCAATTTCATCGTTTTAGTCCAAAAATGGCGGAATTTGCCAAGACAGCCTTCCAAGAGCGTTGGATTGAAGCGGAGGACCGTCCAGGAAAACGCCCAGGAGGGTTTTGTACTAGTTTTCCTTTGACAAAAGAATCGCGAATTTTTATGACTTACGGTGGCACGGCATCAGGAGTATCCACGTTAGCCCATGAATTGGGGCATGCCTACCATCAACATGTGATGAATGACCTTCCCCAAATGATTCAGAACTATGCCATGAATGTGGCTGAAACAGCGTCCACCTTCGCAGAAATGATTGTGGCTGATGCGAGTGTGAAACATGCAAAAACTACTGAAGAAAAAATAAATTTACTGGAGGATAAAATACAAAACAGCATTGCTTTTTTAATGAATATACATGCTCGGTTTATCTTTGAATTAAGTTTCTATGAAGAAAGGAAGAAGGGACTTGTCAGTGTGGAACGATTGAACGAGCTCATGGAAGAAGCTCAGAAAAAAGCATACAGGGATTCTTTAGAAACCTATCACCCCTATTTTTGGGCATCTAAACTTCACTTCTATATTACCGAAGTTCCTTTCTATAATTTTCCCTACACTTTTGGGTACTTGTTTAGTGCTGGTATATATGCCAGAGCATTGCAGGAGGGATCGGCATTTGAAGAGAAATATGTTTCTCTCTTAAGAGATACCGGACGGATGAAGGTGGAAGACCTCGCAGCCCGCCATCTCGGTGTAGATTTAACAAAGCCAGATTTCTGGCAGAGTGCCATTGACATAGTGGCATCTGATGTGAGGGAGTTTTTGCGTTTGACAGAATAAAGATCATTCATGGTAAAAACTGGCGAATGTAGGGTTTGATGCTATCAATGGGAATAGCAAAACCAATACTCTGTGAGGGTCTGATGATGGCGACATTGATACCGATCACTTCACCTAAGATATTGATTAACGGTCCACCGCTGTTTCCTGGGTTAATCGCCGCATCCGTTTGGATTATATCGGTATACATTCTTTTGCCGATTTTCAATGGTCGGTTCTTTGCACTAATGACACCGGTGGTCACTGTATTATCCAATCCCAGCGGAGATCCGACAGCGATAACCCATTCACCAACCTGGGATAAACTTGACTCACCCAATGAGATGGGTTGAAGGGATGTTTTTGTTGGAATTTTCACCATAGCCAAATCCAGATTTTTATTGACGTAAACTAGTTTCCCTTTCAGGATGCTTTTATTTGCAAGCTTTACAAGAATTTCTTCCCCTTTTTCAACGACATGGTAACACGTTAATATATATCCTGCGGGATGGATGATAAATCCAGTCCCAAAGCTTTTGGATGGAGCATTTTTTAGTTCTAAACCTGGAAAGAGAAGTTCTAATAAGCGATCATCAAAAGAAGATAAGCCCGCCAATTCCTCGGTTTCTATCGAAACAATACTATGTTTTACTTCTTTTATAATAGGTACAAAGTAATTGGCTGGATGAAGGGAAGCCATGGAGAAACTTTGATAAGTTTTTTTCCGTTTCAATAGATTCACTCCCTTAGCTTGTGGTTTCACCTGATATCTTATGTGAAAGGCTAATGTCTCGCTATTTGGCATTTGCCCATCTTTAGCAGCATAGTGGCTATTGTGCATAAATCCCAAAAAAAAGGAAGAGGGACTTAGGTCCCCCTTCCTTCTAATGAGACATTAGTCAGAAGCACCAACGATCACTAATAGGATAAACAGCACGAGGATTAAACCAAACTCATCTAATCCATTAAAAATTCCTCCGCTCATTTTTTTCCTCCTTTGTGCAGTTTGTGATTGGTAAGCCTAAAGTGCTCACAGTATATCATATGGCATTTTGTTATGTAGGAAACGGCACTTGCCTATTTCTTACAATAATGGGCGCTGTGTTCTATTTTTCTGAAAAATGGGCATATTGAAAGATAAAAGGAGGGAATGATGTGGAGCAAATCATGATAGGAACCGTTTTTCAACCGATTAACTGGAAGGCTGCATATGACATGGATTTTTCTTTGGATTGTCTTTACTGCGGCCATCCGACACTCAGCGGATATCATGTGGAAGATGAAAGAGGAAAATCAAAAAAAGTTGTAGTTTGCGGTGAATGCTTCAAAGTGAATGGAAATTATTCATAGGGAAAGGTATACTTAATGGTGGAAATACACGGTTCATCATTCAGGAGGTTGCAGCCATGTGGTTAAGGTGGATTCCATCAGTGATTTGGATGTCTGTCATCTATTATCTTTCCTCTAGGACAGGCGGGGAACTACAAAGTATGTTCCCCTTTTTTACGCAATTTGATTGGGGGCATCTCATTGCCTATTTCATACTAGGGCTTCTTTTTTACTATGCCCTATGGCCGAAAAGGGAGAAAAAATGGGTTCCATTCGTGGTTGTATTTCTCTCCTTTTTATATGGGATCACCGATGAGTGGCATCAATCTTTTGTTCCCTCCCGCAGTCCCGATCTCTTCGATTTAATGAATGATACCATTGGCGCCGCGTTAGCTGTTATAACGGTTCGCTTTTGGAAAAGAAAAATATGAAGGACGTATCATAGGGCTGAGGAGGTGTTTTCATTGACTCATGATTCATCTTATCCAGAAGGATATATAAAGTTTTTTGAACACTATCATATAGGAGAATACTGGGAAGCCCACGAAGTGTTGGAAGAAGTGTGGCAGAAAGAAAGGGAAAACGATTTTTATCATGGTTTAATTCAAATTGCGGCTATCATGCATCAGTTAAACAGAGGGAAGATTGCTGGCGCCCGGAAGTTGGCTGTATCGGCTCAACAATATCTGCACTCCTTTCTCCCGGAATATATGGGAGTTAATGTTCAGGATGTGATGAGTTGGTTGCAAGATTTGCTTCAGAAATTGCCAAACGATGTGATTCGAATTTTTGACAAAAATTTGAACTTTTTCGAAATACCCGTGTGTCCCCTTCCCCGAATTATAGACAGATAAATAAATATATGTTTTAATTAATAATAAATATCAGATAGGGGAAGGTAAAAGAAAGGGTGGTTTTATGAGTTCAGATCAAATCATTGCATTAGGTGGTCTAATCGGATCCTTTGCTGTGCCACTGATACTTTTAGCATGGATGTTTATTGGTGTGAACCGTGCAAAGAAAAGAATAAATCAATAAGTTAACCCACATTAGCTCGATGGCAAATCGCTACGAATAAGGCCAATTGAACTAATGAATTTACACGTCAGCGAGTCGGGTTCTGTGAGAAGTAATCAAAGTCCTCTTCGGGAGCAAAGAACGGAGCCTCCAAAGCATTTGGGTATTTCGATGTTAGTAAATTTATTAGTTCCAACCAGCCAAACGAGAAAAGTGGTGCTAAGCCCCAGCCTGCCGCATATTTGTAGCAGGCTGTCTTCATTCCCACCGAAGCTCCAACACATCCCCTGTTTTTATCTCCGTATCAAATCTTGCTGGCTGCTGGTTGACCAATGTAATCATTTTTTTTCCTGAATGAATTTCAGGTGATTCAATTTCTACATAGCGAAATACATCACTGAAAATGGCGGGCTTTTGAACGGTTTCTATAACTATGTTGGCACCCTCTTCAATGGGGGTATCGATAGAAACGGCTTTACCATTCATTTTTATAAGGCAGTTGGAATTGTTAATGGATAAAGGCTCTCCGTTAAACGTGATGTGTATGACTCCAGTGTTCCATTCATCCTGTTTGAGAATATCTCCAATGAGGGGAACTTGTTGGTTTTTTTTCAAGTGAATGCGGTCCCCTTGACGGACTCTGACGGTTAGTGGAACTTCCTTGCCGTTTAACAAAACAAGAACCTTCTGGTGGTAGAGATTTATTGTTTTCCCATTTACCGTTACCATCCAGTTTTTCTTCATCATATCCGATGAGTATAATTGCAAGTGTTCCAATACGTCCAATAAGCGGTTTGGAAAGGTGATGGTGACTTCATCTCTGTCCTGCAAAGAATAGGAGAGTTCTTGTCTGCTTCCGTTTACCAAAAAGAGAGGCGGAACCGATACCGGCTTATCATCGAGAAAAACGTCTAAGGTGTCAATTTCAGTAATAAAATCTTTTAAGGTCGCAGAAGCATCTTTTCCATCTCGACCAGGTTCCACGGTCATTTGATCCCCGTTTTGAACGGTCTCATCCAAAGAAGCAGCCACTCCGTTTTTCTCGATAACCGGCGGTGTTCCGTGTTCACCTGGGATAATTCGAATTTTTCCATTTACGGTTATACTCAAAGCCATCCCCGGTTTTCCATGGAGCTTTCTCATATCTAATCCGGAATAAAGCAGAGCTTCACCAACGGTAATCGGCCTTAAATCAAAGACACGGATTTGGGCCCCATTCACATGATAAGTCATATACTTGATCGGATGTTTTTCAGCGGCAACGGCGATTCCTATCGGTGTTATCGCTTCAGGTCCTTGCAGTTTGCGATGTTTGCCGATAATGGATTGGATGGCATCTGCTCCCCTAACCGCTACTCTGCTCTCCGGAAGACCTAAAATCTCGGCCATTTTTCCAGGCAAAAGAGGAGTTTGACTGCCTCCTCCCACCAACATGACCGCCTGGGGAGCCTTTCCATTTAACTCTATGATCTTTTGGCAGATTTGCTTGGCCAATGCAAGAACATCTTTTTCAATGGCAGAAAGCATCTCATCTTTTTTTAAATGATGTTCCATTCCAAGGATGTCAACAAACTTCAGAACATCCTTGGATTGTATTTGCCTTTTTAATTTCTCGGCAACGGGAAAGTCTAATAAATAAGCTTGACTGATAGACTCTGTAATTTCATCTCCGGCGACAGGAACCATTCCATAGGCGGTTATCGTTCCATCGGAAGTAATTGCGATATCGGAAGTTCCTGCCCCTATATCCACAAGGGCAATGTTCAGCTTTCTCATGGAAGGTGGAATCAGCACATTAATGGCAGCGATCGGTTCAAGGGTTAATGCCTTCATTTTTAAAGAAGCTCTTTCAAGAGCAGCTAACAGAGAATCTACAACCACCCTGGGCAAAAAAGTGGCAATGACCTCAATGCTGACTTCATTACCCCTTTGATCAATCAGATTTCCGATGATCTCGCCATCTAGCTTATAATTGACGACACTGTAACCCACACAATAGTATTGGGTCGACGGAAGAAGGTCTTCCTCTTTGGCCAATTGGGCTTGTGCCTGTTGGACTGCTGACAGTTCCAATGTAAGAACATCATCTTTGTTCATAATTGGATTTCCTTTAATATCTTTTGAAATGACAGACCGGGTCGTTTTTAATGAACGACCGGCAGCAGCTACTGCGACATCCGAAAGGGGTCCTAATTTTTTCTCCAGCTGATTCTTTACTTTTTGGATGACAGAAGCCACGGCAATGACATCATGAATTTGACCGTCCAACATGGATCTTTCGTTATGCTCTTCTATTTCACAGCCCAGCACCTTAAATTGTTGTGTCCCTTTTCGCTCCAGTACAAGGCCGACAACACTTCTAGTTCCTATATCAAGGGCGAATAAACGGTCCATTCCAGTTGACATGGGTCCATCTCCTTTATTTCACTTTCATAAGTTTACCCATTGAAAATAACTACGACTTATCTCTGGTTTCTTGATTTTATAAGTGAACTAAGATTCCTTCCATAAAATACGGGAAAAACCTTTATATAAATTCTATATTGTAAGGGAAAAATCCTCTAAAGATGATTCCGAGACTTCAGGATCAGGCAATGTTGTCCAAATCGCAATTTAAATGTGTCAAGCGTCAGTGAAAATGTCATATTAAAACGTCAGTGATTCTGTCACTTTTTTAGATGTTCTTCATCCCTTGAGGGATGCTAGCTTGTATCGCTCATTTCATCAAGGGTAAAGGCAAAGCCCTCGCTGTCGCTCGCCCTTGATTTCATTCACGATACAAGCTATTAGGGCCATTAAGGGATGAAGGATGACCTATCTGTTGTAACAG